>JANXZT010000288.1 GCA_025355395.1 Betaproteobacteria bacterium | reverse complement strand
GCGTCCGCAAGGCGCGAGGTGCGGCCGATATCGAGTATATCGGCAAGCCGAGCAACGCGGCGGACGCGCCTTTTGGCAGCAACCCGAAGGGACGGGAGCGCTTTGGGCCTGGTTCCGCGTTGCTCGCCCTTGCAATAGCACCCTATTGCTGCGGACTCGCGCCTCGAACCAGGCCCAAATCGCCCCCCGTCGCATGCACGAAAGTAAGCCCGACAGGCTCCTAGGGCCCGTTCGCACTTGTGGACATCGTGTGAACAGGCCCTGGTTCATGGAGCCAGTCAGGCGCCTGACCTTTGCTGGCCGCGCGCACCCTCCTGCAAGGCGTCGATGGTGACGACACTTCCTGGGGCCGCCGCACCATAGCCCGGCAGTTCCTGCACGCATTTCCTGAAAGCCGCCGATTGCAGCAATGCGATCAGCGCGACCTGGGCACGATGTTGCAGCGCCGCCGCCCGCACCGCAAGAAAGTAGGCTTCGCGGATCAAGGGCACAAATGCGAGGCCGTATTCCGCGGCTGCTGCGCGCAACCCGAATCCGGCATCGGCGCCGCCGGATGCGACGGTGGCCGCCACCGCAGCGTGGGTGAACTCTTCGCTTTCATAGCCGGCGATTCCGGTGGCTGACACCGCTTCGTCTCCGAGCATCCGGTCGACGAGGAGCCGCGTGCCGGACCCCCGCTGGCGATTCAGGAATTTCAGCCGGCGCGCGGCGATGTCGCGGAAGCTTCGCACCCGCGCCGGATTGCCACGCGGCAATATCAGTCCCTGCTCGCGCTCGACCAGGCGAACCAGGCGATCCCTTCGCACCCGCAGTCGCTGCGCGAAAGGCGCGACATCGTACGCCGACGCCCCGCCGGCGCCGCGGGCGGTTCGACGAAGCGGCACATGAAAGCCGGCCATCGCCACGGCCCCCGCGGCAAACTCGTCGAGCGCATGCAGGCTGCCCATGAACGAGATTTCTAGATCGAGCCCGACCGCCGGTGCGAGTTGCCCGCGCAGCGCGGCCAATGCAAAGTCATGACTCGCGGCAATGCGCAACCGCAGACGAGGCACCGGTTTGCTTCTGCGCGCCGCGCCGAGGTCAGTGGCAAGTGTTGAAAAAACCGGTGCCAGGCGCTCGCGTGCGCGCCGTTCGCGATCGACCCATTGCGCTCCGAGGGGCGTCAAGCCCGCCCCGCGTCCGCGCTGCATCGCGACCAGCGCGGCACCGAGGGTGCGCTCGTACTCCCGCAGCAATCCCCATCCGCCGCGATAGGAAAGCCTGCAATGCAGCACCGCCGCCGCCAACGAGCCACGTTCGGCCACAGCGATCAAGAGCGGCAGCAGCCGCGGATCGACCGGCGCCGGCGGATCGCCCAAGGTCCAGCTCAAAGCCGGGGACAGGTGCATCAGGAAAAATCGTGCATATTGGTGGGCTGTCTGGCGACGCGTAAAATGGCGCCGCGGCCGGGTTCGCGACGGCGTGTGCCATGAGTATATGAAACGTCTTGCATATTATCCGCCATTCTACGTCCCTTGAACACGCTCGGCGACGCTGCCCTTCAGGCGATCTTCATGGTGACGGCCGGCGATCCACGGCTGGTGCAGATCGTGGCTTTGAGCTTGCGTGTCAGCCTGTCGGCGGCGTTCATCGCGAGCGCGATCGGCCTGCCGCTCGGCGCGCTGATCGCAGTCACGCCGTTTCGCGGGCGGCGTGCCGTCATCGTGATTCTGAACGCGTTGATGGGCCTTCCGCCCGTGGTGGTCGGGCTGCTCGTCTATCTGCTGCTGTCGCGGGCGGGGCCGCTCGGTGCGTTCGGGATCCTGTTCACGCCGGCGGCGATGGTGGTCGCGCAAGTGATTTTGATCGCGCCGATTGTCACGGCACTCGCTCGCCAGATCGTGGCCGACGGGTGGGAAGAGTATCGCGAGCAACTGCAATCGCTCGGGGCTACGCGGGCGCGACTCGTGGCCACGCTCCTGTGGGACCTGCGGCACTCCCTGTTCACAGTTCTCCTCGCGGGGTTCGGTCGGGCCGCGGCCGAGGTGGGGGCGGTGATGATCGTCGGTGGCAACATCGACGGCGTCACCCGGGTGATGACCACCGCCATCGCGCTCGAAACCAGCAAGGGCGACCTGCCGCTGGCGCTGGCGCTGGGGTTGATCCTGATTGTCATCGTCCTCGCGCTCAATGCGGGCGCATACGCGGTCAAGGAAACGGCGCAGCGCCGGTACGGATGAAGGTCGGACCAAGCCATGCCGCTTCGATTCTGCCGTTGTGCCTGGAGGCGATCTTTTTCCAGCGCGGGGGCCGCGACATCATCGATGGCATTTCGGCGCAGATTGTCGCCGGTCCGCGCACGGTCATCGTCGGTCCCAACGGCGCCGGGAAAAGTGTTCTCCTGCGGCTCTGCCACGGCCTCCTTCAGCCAACCGCGGGAGTTGTCCGATGGAGCGGTCCGGACGTTCGGAATGCGCAGCAACGTCAAGCGATGGTATTCCAGCGGCCCGTGATGCTGCGCCGCTCCGCGTTCGCCAATGTCGCTTATGCGCTCGAGGTCGCCGGATACCCGTCACGCGAGCGCGCCGCTCGCGCACACGAAGCGCTCGAGCTCGTAGGCCTTGCCAGTCTCTCGGGCCATCCGGCGCGCGTACTCTCCGGCGGCGAGCAACAGCGGCTGGCGCTGGCCCGCGCCTGGACGCTGCGCCCCGAGGTGCTGTTCATGGACGAGCCGACCGCAAGCCTCGATCCCGGTGCGGCGCAGGAAATCGAGCGCATCATCGGCGCAGTGCATGCGGCGGGAACCAAGATCGTGATGGTGACCCACAATCTGGGCCAAGCGCGACGGCTCGGCGACGAGATACTGTTCCTGCATCAGGGGCGGCTCATTGAACGCGCGCCCACCGATATTTTCTTTACCCGCCCGGCGTCCGTCGAGGCCGTGCAATTTTTGAAAGGCGAGTTGCCATGGTGATCTTGCGCTGGATGGGTCTTGCTGGGGCGCTTATGCTGCCGCTGGGAGCGGTTCACGCGGACAATGTGTTCATTACCGTAGCGTCCACGACGTCGACCGAGCAGTCGGGGCTTTTCGCCCACTTGCTGCCGTCGTTCGAAAAGGTGAGCGGCGTGCAGGTACGCGTCGTCGCCCTTGGTACCGGGCAGGCACTTGACCTCGCGCGTCGCGGCGACGCCGACGTTGTCTTCGTTCACGCCAAATCCGCCGAGGAGAAATTTCTGGCGGAAGGTCACGGGGTGAAGCGCTACCCGGTGATGTACAACGACTTCGTGCTGGTGGGCCCGAAGGTGGATCCTGCGCACATCGCGGGGGGCAAGGATATCGTGGCGGCGTTTCAGAAAATACGTGCCACACAGGCGCCCTTCGTTTCGCGCGGCGATCGCAGCGGCACGCACATCGCCGAGCTCGATCTCTGGCAGAGCGCCGGCATCGACATTGGCGCGGAAAAGGGGGTCTGGTACCGGGATACCGGGCAGGGAATGGGCCCGGCGCTCAATACGGCGAGCTCGATGAATGCATACATCCTGACCGACCGCGGCACATGGCTCGCCTTCAGGAATCGCGGCGATCTCGCGATCCTGGTCCAGGGCGACCGACGGTTGTTCAACCAGTACGGTGTAATGCTGGTCAACCCCGCCACGCACCCGGCCGTGAAAAAGGAAATGGGACAGCGCTTCATCGACTGGCTGGTCTCGAGCGAAGGCCAGAAAGCCATCGCAAGTTACCGCGTCAACGGTGAGCAGGCATTCTTTCCCGACGCGGAGCAGCCGGGGGTTTGATGTTCAACCTCACGGTTGTTGATGTAGTGTGAACAGGCCCCAATATGCCCGTATCAACAGTCAACCGTGGCCGTGGGCTCGTCGCCATCACAGCGCTCGTCTGGGCATGCACGGCCGCAGCCGCCGACTTGGCCAGGATACTGCGTGTGGCGTCGCCCGACATCGAGACACTCGACCCGCAGCAATACGCCGACAGTCCATCGTACCAGGTGATCGTGGCGATCTTCGAGCCGCTGTACGAATGGGATTATCTGGCGTCACCTCCGCGCCTGACCCCGCTCACCGCGGCGGCTCCGGTGGAGATCACCGACAATGGCCTGACTTGGACGATGCGCGTCAGGCCCGGGATTCTTTTTACCGATGATGTGGCCTTCAATGGCAAGCCACGCGAGTTGACCGCACAGGACTACGTCTATTCCTACAAACGTTGGCTGGACCCCAACGGACGCCGCGGCGGTGCTCCTCTCATCTCCGATCTCATCAACGGTGCGCGCGGCGTCATCGATGCGGCGCGCAACAGCGGCAAATTCGATTTCGATCAGCCCATCGAGGGTCTGCGCGCACTCGATCGCTATACATTGCAGTTGAATCTCACCAATGCCAATTACCCGGTCGTCCAGGACATGCTCGGCTTTGTCGGAGCCGTGGCGCGCGAGGTGGTCGAGACGGCAGGGACCGACATTCGAGCACGCGCAGTGGGCACCGGTCCGTTTCGGTTGCGTGAATGGAAGCGCGGCTCCCGCATCGTGCTCGACGCGAATCCCGCGTACCGGCAGGTTGCTTTTCCGGCAAGCAGCGATCCCGCACGCGCGGCATTGATCAGGAGCATGCAGGGCAAACGGCTGCCGCTGATCGGCGGCGTCGAGATCAGCATCATCGACGAGGACGTGCCGCGCCTGCTGCAATTCGAACGGGGCGGCCTCGACTACATCGTGCTGCGCGGCGAAGTCGCCGCCCGACTGCTCGAGGATGGCAAGGTCAAGCCCGAATATGCGGCCCGCGGCGTGACGCACCACGTATTTTCGGAACCATTCCTGTTCGCTTTCTACTTCAATATCGCGGACCCTGCCATCGGCGGCATGACCAACGAGCGGGTTGCCTTGCGCCGGGCCATGGCGCTTGCGCTCGATATCGAAACCCTGATCAGGATCGTCTATGCGGGGCAGGCATTGCCGGCGAACCAGATCGTGCCCCCGGGCCTCGCCGGTCACGACCCGCGCCGTTCGTTCACGTCGCGCTACGATCCCGTCGCGGCGAAGGCGCTCCTCGATCGCTTCGGCTACGCAAAAAAAGGTGCCGACGGCTATCGTCTCGCGCCCGACGGCAAGCCCCTGGTGCTTACCATGACATTGCGCTCGGGGGCGCTGTCACGCGAGATCGAAACATTGTGGAAAAAGAACATGGACGCGGTCGGGCTGCGATTCGAGTTCCACGTGACTCCGTTCCAGGACGCCATCAAGGAATTGGAACATGGACAATTCCAGATTTACTTCGGCGGCTTCGGCGGCTCGCCGTCCGGCTATCCGGAGTTGATGCAGCTCTACAGCAAACAAACGCAACAATTCAACATCAGCCAATTCAAGCTGGCCGAGTACGATCGCGCCGCGGAGGCGTTCCTCCACAGCACGACCGAGGCGCAACGCATCAGGGCTGCCGGCACGATGTCGGAGCTTGCGCGCACGTATACGCCGTTGCTGCCGGCCGTCTTCCGGCTGGAGGGCGATTTCGTGCACCCGTGGGTGCACGGTTTCAGCGCGCCCGTGTTTGCCACCTACTGGAAATACCTGGACATCGATCTCGCGCAGCGCAAGGCGGCCACCCGCCATTGATCACTGCGAAATCGATGACGTTTGGCGGGAGGCGTTGCCCTCGCCAATCTACCGTTGGCTGCGCGCAGGGCCGCGCCGCATCGGCAAGCCTGCCGCCTGCCCGTGGGGAGCCGCTTGGCGATGCGCCTACCTCTCGACCAGGGCGATCGCGGCATCGATCAGTCGGCAGGACCGCGGTATTTCCTGAAGGCATACAACAACATCAGGTCGTAGACGATCTTCAGAACGCCGCACGCAAGAAGCGGCGCGCTGAACGCCCCGGCGGCAAACAGCGCACCGCCAAGTGACGGACTCAATGCCGACGCAAGGCTGCGCGGTACGGCAGTGAAGCTCGCGGCGGCGCTCCGCTCGGAGGGCGTAACCACGGCCATGACGAAAGCCGTGCGCGTGGGGACATCCATCTGGGATAGCGCGCTGCGCACGAGAAGTAATCCGATCGCAACGTCGACGCGCCCGGAAAACGCTGCCAGGATCAGGAAAATGCTGGAAGGAATATGCGTGAACACCATCGTATTGAGGAGGCCAATCCGCCGGGCGACAATGGGCGCTGCCAACTGCGACGCCGCGCTCAGCATCCCGGCGCAAAAGAAGAACAGCCCGGCACCGGCAAGCGATACTCCAAAGCGCTGGAACAACCACAAGGCGAGCAGTGAATTGACGACAAGCCCTCCAGCAAAGGAATCGATGCAGAAAAGTGCCGCAAGCCTTACCACGATGGCTCGGGACGCGACCAGCGGACCGGCTCGCACCTCCGGCATCCGGGACGGATCGGGGAGTCCACGATAGAGTACCCACACCGCGATGCCTGCTACACCGTAGAGCGCGAACATCGTCCGTAGCGCGGCCAGCAGCGAGTAACCCGTGTGCGCGGCGATCCAGGCCGGCACGCCGGCCGCAAGCGCGCCGACGGCCGCAAAGAGGACGCCTGTTACGCTGTAGCGGGCGAATAGCGCGGCGCGCCCGCCGCCGGCAGCGTGCTCTGCCAGTCGCGCCTGCTCCAGCGGCGAAAAGACACTGACGTCGCCCGAGCTGGGATTGAGCGTTCCGACGAACGCGATGAGTGCGAGCGGCCAGAAGCTCGAGACGGCGGCGAAAGCGAAGCCGGTCGCGGCCATGACTAGCGCCGCACCGAGCAAAAGTCGCCGATGCGCCCAGCGATGGCCGATCGCACCCACCGCAAGTGTAGCGAGCGCCGATCCGGCGAGTGTCGCCGTGCTGAGGAGCCCGACGTCGAACGGCGCGAGACCGAGCTCGAGCAGGTAGGCGGGAAGCAGCACCGCGACATAACCATCCACGAACGCCCGGACCGCGCGCCCCGCGAGGATGACCCGTGCCGAGGGATCAACGCCGGCCGGAAGTAGCCGGTGGCGTCGTTTTCCGGCGGCCGATGAAATGTGCAACAGGGATTGAACCGGTTCCAAGACAGCCCCTCGATGGGCGATAGCCCGTCATCGAGAGTGAGACTTGGACGGAAGAAGGCCGTCTTTCACGTCGGCGGGGAGTCCACTCGTGCCCCCGCACGTGCAAGTTTACCTCCTCCCGACGCTTTAGTATTCGGTGTATTTGCGCGCGCTGCCGCGTACCAGGCTCGCCGGATAACACGTCTCGTTGCGGGCAAGCTTCGCCGTCACCGCGGCGAAGAGATCGATGTCGAGCTTGTCGGCAAGGCGCACCAGGTAGCTCAGCACGTCGGCCAGCTCCTCGGCGACCTGCGCTTTTTTCTCCGGTGCAAGGCGCGTGCTCTGGTCCTCGCGCAGCCACTGGAAATGCTCGACCAGCTCGGCCGATTCGGCGATCAATGCCATCGCCAGATTCTTGGGTGAATGGAACTGATCCCAGTCCCGCGCCTGCGCGAACTCACGCAAGCGCTGGCGAAGATCGTCGAGATCGCGTACAGGTGCAGGTTCCGATGGCATCAGCTCTCGCGAAAGTTGAGATCGAAGCGGGCGTGTTCGTCCTGGGCCAGGGCCTTGGTGAGCACCGGCAAGGCCGCCTGCATCGCTTCCGCCAATTTCCAGGGCGGATTGAAGACGAACATGCCGCTGCCGTGCAACCCGAAGCCATCGGCGGCAGGCACCTTGACCTGCAGCGCGGCATGCAGCCAATCACTGCCGGCGAGCCGCTCGAGCTGCGCCGGAAGCTGCACCGCCTCGCGTCGTGCGAGCAATGGATACCATACCGCGTAGGTACCGGTGGCAAACCGGTGCAAGCCCTCGCGCATTGCTGCAACGACCGCGCGATAGTCCGACGTCATTTCGTAAGAAGGGTCGATCAGAACCAGCGCCCGTCGCGACGGCGGCGGAAGAACGGCTCTCATCCCGGCCAGACCGTCTTCGGCGATGATGGTCACGCGTCGTCCGGCGTGCGCAAAATGCTCTTCCAGCACCCGACTCTCGGTACTGTGCAATTCATACAGGCGCAGGCGATCCTGCGGGCGTAGCAGCGCAAACGCGAGCTGTGGCGAACCGGGGTAGCAGCGCAGGACACCGTCAGGGTTGACGGCTCTGACCTGCGCCACATACCCGGCGAGCGGCGAAGGGAGATCCGCGCGCTGCCACAGCTTGCCGATGCCGTCGGAAAATTCGGCATTGCTGGTGGCAAATCCCGCTTCCAGCGAATAGCTCCCGGCGCCGGCGTGGGTGTCAACGAACACCAGCGGCTTGTCCTTGCGCGTGAGGAGTTGCAACAACTGCGTCAACATCATGTGCTTCAAGACGTCGGCGTGATTGCCGGCGTGGAAGCCATGACGGTAACTCAGCATGGGCGCCCCGCGGGTGGCTGCCGCGAAGAGCGTGCTCGCGTCAACCGGTTGCCCGCCCGCGCAGCGGTATGCCCATGTGCAGCAGCCACCATCTCCACTTGTGAACCGTGTGGAGCGATGGTGCTGTCGGAGCGCCGGGCGATCGCAATTGGCCACCGACCATCTCATAGGGCGGTGCCGTCTTTTCTGTGGGGAACGTCGTGCAGGACCAGTGATCCCGGTTCATGACCGTGCATCCGGTGTATTTGTCGGAAGGCATGCTCGAGCCTACGGTCCAGAAGACGACTTCGTGCTTGGTCTTGAGCGCCCTGAACCGGTAGCGATCGCCTGCCGTTACCGGGCCGGTGCATTGCCTATCTTTCCATTCGCCGTTGTTGCAACGCAGGGTGTAGACGGTGCGCTCACCCTCGAGAGTGATGGCATCGGTGGCCCACGTCAGGAACATCACCAGCAACACCAGAAAAACCAGGAAAACCTTCATTGGGTCGAGCCCCGTGCGCCATGCGTGGGGTGCAATGTAGGCGCATTGGTTCGGCGGCGCAATTGAGACTTACCGTCCGCTCGCCTTGTCTGCTTTCGCTTCCTTGGCTTGTTCGGCGGGGGTCTCGACCTTGTTCGACACGATGCGGCCGTTCCGCGCATCGACTTGCACCTCGACCACGTCCTTCGAACCCGGCCGCTTGATATCAAATGACCACACCAGCTTGCCGTTCTCGATCTCGAGCTCCGCCGTCTGAATGGTGCCGCCCCCCACCGTGCGGACCGCCGTGGCGCGGGCGTCGGCTTCGGTAACTCTCGCCTGCGCTTTCAATGCGTCGGTCGACACGTTCCCGGCGGCGGCCACGGAAGCCGCACCGGCCAAGCCGAGCCCCAATGCGGCGGCGATCACAGCGGATTTCTGGAAGTGATTCATGCGGGCTCCTTGTGGACGCCGGACGCACCCAATGCGCGTCCGGTTTCCGCATAGGCTAACGGGCAATACTTAAGGCACAATGAAGGGTCGGCACACCGGATCGAAGAGTCATGACCCGCATCGCGATCGCCTATCTGGCAACACTCGTGGCCTTCTGCGCGATTGATTATGTCTGGCTGGGTTTCGTCGCCTAGGGGTATTTCCGGTCACAGATCGGGGCGCTGCTCCTTGATTCGCCGAACTGGCTCGCTGCGGCGGCTTTTTACCTGACCTATGTCGCCGGCGTGCTGGTTTTTGCGTTATTGCCAGCACTCGATCGCGACGATTGGCATCGTGCCCTGATGACCGGCGCCCTCTTCGGGTTCTTCGCTTACGCCACCTACGATCTTACCAACCTGGCGACATTGAAGTATTGGACTTGGCCGATTGCGTTGCTGGATCTTGCTTGGGGCGCCGTCGTCACGGCAGTGTCGGCCGCCATCGGGTTTTTTGTAACCAGTGCGGTAACGGGCGTGCGCTGGCACTGAAGAGCAATCGCTGCGTTTCCGGCGAGGCGGGCCGCAACGCCCGTCTCACCGGCAACGTCGCCGCAGCGCTGATGGCCAAGGCGTCCGATCTGTTTGCGCACCCACCGGTCATCGAAAAAGCCGACATTCTTGCGGCCAAGCTGCCGCGGTGAACGATGCGATATCCGGTAATTCTGCAGCCAATGGTTGCGGATCACCGGCTACCTGATGGAGAGCACGATGCTGGGACTGATGCAGGATGTTCCGCTGTTGATCTCTTCTCTGATCGTTCATGCGGCGCGGCATCATGGGGACGTGGAAATCGTCTCGCGACGCGTCGAAGGTGATATTCACCGCTGCACTTATCACGAGCTTCATCGGCGGGCGCAACGTCTTGCGCACGCGCTCGATGCGCTGGGAGTCGGGTCCTCGGCGCGGGTGGCGACCCTCGCGTGGAACGGTTACCGGCACATGGAGCTCTACTACGCAGTCGCCGGCAAGGGTGCGGTGCTCCACACCATCAATCCGCGCCTCGCTCCGGATCAGATTTCATGGGTCATCGGAGATGCGCAGGATGGCCTGGTGTTTTTCGACCTTACGTTCCTGCCGATCATCGAAAAGATTGCGCTGTCATGCAAAACGGTAAAGGCGTTTGTGGCGATGACCGATCGCGCGCACATGCCGGCCACCACATCCGTCACTGGCATGTTGTGCTATGAAGACCTGCTTGCCGGGCAATCCGGCCATTATGTCTGGCCGGTGCTCGATGAGAACCTGGCGTCCTCGATGTGCTACACGTCAGGCACTACGGGCAATCCGAAAGGCGTTGTCTACAGCCACCGTTCGACAATCCTGCATACGTTTGCGGCGGCGTTACCCGATGGGCTGGGGTTCTCTGCCCGCGACGTGATACTCCCGGTCGTTCCGATGTTTCACGTCAACGCGTGGGGCATCCCCTATGTGGCCGCAATGGTAGGGGCCAAGCTGGTATTTCCCGGTTCGGCGCTCGACGGAAAGTCGCTTCACGAGTTGATCGAGGCCGAAAAGGTGACGGCGTCGGCCGGCGTGCCGACGGTCTGGCAGGGGCTCCTCAATTACATGGAGCAGAACGACCTTCACTTCTCGACCATGCGGCGAACGGTGATCGGCGGCGCCGCCCTGCCGCAGGCGATGCTGCGGGCTTTTGCAGAGCGTTACGACGTTACCGCCATTCACGCCTGGGGTATGACCGAAATGAGCCCCCTCGGCACGGTCTGCGCATTGCGCGCGACGCATGGCGATGCCAAAGGAGAAGCACTATATCGCGTCAGGGGCAAGCAAGGCCGCGCGATTTTCGGTGTCGACATTAAGATCGTCGGACCGGATGGTAACGAGCTCCCGTGGGACGGCGTCGCGTTCGGTGATCTTTTGGTGCGTGGACCATGGGTGGTGCGCGAATATTTTCACGCCAGTGGCGAGAATCCTCTGGTGACCGATGCCGATGGCGTGGCGTGGTTCCCCACCGGCGACGTGGCGACGATCGAGGCCGACGGCTATATGCAGATCACCGACCGAAGCAAGGACGTAATCAAATCCGGAGGCGAGTGGATCAGCTCCATCGACATCGAGAACCTCGCGCTGTCGCACCCGGCGGTGGCGATGGCCGCCTGCATCGGGGTCAAGCACCCGAAATGGGACGAGCGTCCGCTGCTGGTGCTGGTGCGCAAGCCCGGCGTGGACGTCGAGGGTGCCGAGATGTTGCGGTTCTTCGAAGGCAGCATTGCGAAATGGCAAATCCCCGACGACGTCGTGTTTGTCGATGCCATTCCCCTGGGCGCCACCGGCAAGATGCAAAAGAACAAGCTCCGCGAGCGATTCCGGGATCACCTGCTGCAGGCAAAGTAGGATCGGTGACAGGCCCTCTTATGTTCGCGGCGGTCGGTCTTGACAAAGTCTCCCAGCGATAATCCGGGGCTCGCTGCGCCGCATTGATCAGGCCCCGCTCGCCCCAAACTGCTACCGAAGCTGGGCCAGACACCGTGGCCGATACATTTGCGGGCGCCGGACCACCAGGAGCGCGAATCGACGATGAACGCCGGCCGCTTTGTGCGCGTGGAGACGCAGCTCGAGATTGATCGTCCGCCGCGGCAGGTGTTCGCATATGTGACCACACCCGCGCTCTGGCATACTTGGCATCCGGCAACGGTGGAAGTGCGAAACGTACCGAACCGGCCGCTGGTCGCCGGCGAGACGATGCTCGAAGTGATCGCAGTAATCGGCCGCCGCGAAGAGGCGTTGTGGACCGTACACGCCTGCAGCGCTCCGCAGTTCTGGGAAATCGCCACCGACACCAGAAGCGGGGCGGCGCATATCGTCTATCGGATCACGCCGACGGCGCTCGGTTGCCGCTTCCATCGCATCCTGGGGTTTCGTTCCAGGCAATGGCCGTGGCGCAGCCTCGATTCGACACTGACGCGCTGGATACTTGTCCGCCAGTCGGCGCGGGCGCTGCGCAATCTGAAGAGAGTGATGGAGGCTAGCACCGCTGAAGCCTGACCGGTGAGTATTACGAAAATACGCGACGCAGGAAATCTGGATATCGTGGTTCCCGCGACGGGAGTCTTGCAGCAGCTGTCACTCATTTGAGTAATCGTCAACAGAGTCATTCGCGCTGACAGACGGAACAACCGTTGCGCGTTCGTCCGTCGAAAGACGCCAGCAATGAAAGCACTGAACGATGCAAGCTCTGCGCTTTGACAACGCCTTCGTCCGTGAGCTGCCCGCAGACCCGCAGGCCGGGCCACGGCGGCGACAAGTACATGGCGCGCTGTATTCGCACATCGAACCCACGCCGGTCGCCGCGCCGCGCCTCATCGCCCATTCGCGCGAGGTTGCCGTGCTCCTTGGCATCGATGCCGCGGAAATCGGCTCGCCGGATTTCGTGCGCGTACTTGGCGGCAACGGCCTGCTCGAAGGCATGCAGCCCTACGCGGCCAACTATGGCGGTCACCAATTCGGGCACTGGGCGGGGCAGCTCGGCGATGGCCGCGCCATCACCCTCGGAGAAACGATCAACGCGGCCGGTGAGCGGTGGGAGCTGCAGTTGAAGGGCGCGGGTCCCACGCCCTATTCGCGCAGCGCCGATGGCCGCGCCGTGTTGCGCTCCTCTGTTCGCGAATTCCTTTGCAGCGAAGCGATGCATCACCTCGGTGTGCCGACCACGCGGGCGTTAAGCCTGGTCGCGACCGGCGAAGAGGTGGTGCGCGACATGTTCTACGACGGTCATCCCAAGGCCGAGCCGGGCGCCATCGTGTGCCGCGTTGCGCCTTCGTTCATCCGCTTCGGTAATTTCGAGCTCCCCACTGCGCGCGGTGACGTGACGCTCCTGCAACGGCTGATCGATTTCACGATCCATCGCGATTTCCCGGAGCTTGCTGCGGCGAACAGCGGTGTTCCGAACGAAGAACTACGGGCGAGCTGGTTTACCGAAGTATGCGAGCGCACCGCGCGGATGATCGCGCACTGGATGCGGGTGGGCTTTGTGCACGGGGTCATGAACACCGACAACATGTCGATTCTCGGCCTGACCATCGACTACGGCCCCTATGGCTGGATTGACGATTTCGACCTCGACTGGACGCCCAATACCACCGACGCGGAAGGTCGTCGGTACCGGTTCGGTCAACAGCCGCAGATCGCGCATTGGAACTTAAGCCGGCTCGCGAACGCGCTGGCGCCGGCTTTCGCTTCGGTCGATCCATTGCATGCTGGATTGCAGCGCTATATGGATACGTACGCAACCGCGGAGCGTGGTCATATTGCGGCCAAGCTGGGAGTGGCCCGGTCTCGCGACGAGGATGTCGAGCTGATGCAGACCCTTTACGGGTTGCTGCAGACCGCTGAAGTGGACATGACGCTTTTCTTCCGCGCGCTCATCGACGTGGACGTCGCGGCGCCGGTGTTGAAGACGCTGGATGGCGCGTTTTATGACGACCAGAAGCGGCGCGAGGCCGAGCCCGCGTTCGACGCCTGGCTCGCGCGCTACGCTGCGCGGGTGCGCGACGATGGGTTGCCGCGGGCTGACCGACGAGCACGCATGCAGGCGGCCAATCCCCGGTACGTGCTGCGCAACTATCTCGCGCAGCAGGCGATCGATCGCGCGGAGGAAGGCGACGATACCGGGATCCATGAGTTGCTCGAGGTGTTGCGTCGACCGTACGAGGACCAGTCCGGGCGTAACGAGTTTGCGCAGCGTCGCCCCGATTGGGCGCGCAGCCGGGCGGGATGCTCGATGCTGTCGTGCAGCTCGTAACTTTGGCGGGCAGACTATTGATGATGGTAAGTCGTTGACGAAGCTCGCCGGCAGGTCGTCGTACCATGAACGCTGTCGTCCTTTCCGGGCGGTTCCGCGCGGGCAAGGCGAAAGCTTCGCAAGAAGCACAACCCGGGCATATCCGGAATTCAAATTGATGGAGAAATAAAAATGGCCACGGTCGCCGTTCTGGTGGGAAGTCTGCGCAAGGAGTCATTCAACCGCAAGATGGCGACGGCGCTGATCGCGCTCCAAGGTCCATCGCTGCAGGCGGAGATCGTGGAGATCGGGCAATTGCCGCTCTACAACCAGGACGGAGATGACCTGGGTGATCCGCCCAAGGCATGGACCGAATTTCGCGAGCGGGTCAAGGCGTTCGATGCTGCGTTGTGGGTCACCCCCGAGTACAACCGTTCGGTGCCGGGTGTGCTGAAGAATGCGATCGACGTGGGGTCCCGGCCATACGGCAAAAGCGTGTGGGCCGGCAAGCCATGCGCCGTCGTGAGTGTCTCGCCTGGCGCCATCGGTGGCTTCGGCGCGAACCAGCATCTCCGGCAATCATTCGTATTCCTTGACATGCCGTGCATGCAGCAACCCGAGGCCTACATCGGCGGTGCCGCCGCACTCTTCGATGCGCGCGGGCAGCTCAACAGCGATGCAACACGCGAATTCGCGCGCAAATTCATGCAGTCGTTTGCCGGCTGGGTAGAGCGAAACGGCAAGCACCCCACCCGTGCGTGACCGTTCGTCGTGCCCGCTTCCAGGCGCCGGGCGGACTTGGAGCGGCGTGCGCCTGGTGAGCGGCTGCCGGGCGACT
Organism: Betaproteobacteria bacterium; assembly: GCA_025355395.1. Lineage (GTDB taxonomy): Bacteria > Pseudomonadota > Gammaproteobacteria > Burkholderiales > Casimicrobiaceae > CAIWHR01. The sequence continues at coordinate 3,226 of JANXZT010000288.1, read as the reverse complement.
TCGACCGTCAACGCTGGCGGCGATTGCCTTCCCACCCGCAACCAAATCGCGTGCATCGATAGCGACGCACCGGGTAGAGCGCCGAGACGAAGCGGTCCATCGCGCGTCGGCGGATGCGCATCAGGGGCGCACCGCACTTCCCGCATACGGCGCTTTGTGGCCCTGCTCGGCCGGCGGGAGCCTCCGGCACCGGCGTTCCGCGGCTGGAGGAAGGCGGACGCGCGTCGCGGTCAGGGTAATTTTGGCGTTGAGCTGGCATGACACGTGAATGATCAATTGCAATGCGGTAATAAATACGCGGCCCGGACGGACCTGGAGATCGGTAGCAGCGCTTCGCGGCGCTGCATGGTTGACCGATGAAGCGGCGATTGGTTCGATGGCGCGCGATGCGCCCGATCCGGCGGACCCATGCCGGTCCCACGACTTCAATCCTTGGGGCGAATGCGTCGAGGGCGCTACCGACCGATGAGGAAGTCGGCCAGACGTAGCCAAGCGTCCGTGCCGCTTAACAGCAGCCGCAGCGGCTGCGATACCACGATTAACAAACCGCCCCAGATATAGGCGGGATTCACGCGACCCCGCGTGGCGAAATCATAAATGGGGCCGGCCAGGACCAGGAGGTCGACGGCTCCGAAAAAGAAGAGCGGTCCGGCGGCAGCCAACGCGATCAGGAACCGCGCCAGCGCAGCAGCCAGAAGGCTTATCGTTGCGAGCAGCATGAGGCGTTGGTGGGTTTCTGACACGCGGCGAAAATAGACGCCCGCTGCGACCAGCGGCAAGCCCAAGCCGGCGGTGAATCTCCCTGCGGTTCGTTGCGATGAGCGTCGTCTGGACCATGAACAACACGATCCAGGATGAAAACAGCGCACCATGAATGATCCGCCGCGGGTTGAGCGGCGGCGCGGTGAAATACGCCGCAAGATAGTACGTTCGGGCGCACCCGACGACTACGATCGTCGCAATCAGCAGGGCCATGCCGCCGTAGAAAAAGCGGTCATTCGAGCGGACTAGACGTCCAGGCACCGGCGTTCCGGGGTACAAAGCGAAGGCTCATGGCGCACACTCCGCGACGGGCCGGCGCATCGGGAAGCTTCAGAAATATGGCACCCGCTTGGTGGGGAGATCCGTTGCGACGATTCGCTTCCCCGCGGTGCCAGGCGATTGCCGCGGGCGCGAACCCAATCGGTGCCGTGCCATCACCAAGACAGTAGTGCCTTGCTGGGCCGAACCTTCATGAAAGACCTGCAAACGTGAAATACAGTAAATCGATCAAGGTTTTCCATGCGCTGTTCGCATTCGGCATTACGCTGCAGCTTCTGCTTTCCAACGTGATGCGCCAGCCGCGGCCGGGGCGCTTGCGCACGGCATTCGAAGCCCTTGCGTTCGCGGTTCACGAATATGTTGGCCTCGCGCTCCTCGTCATCCTGATCGTCCATTGGCTCCTGCACCTGGCCGGGCACGCGCCCGAGGGTCCTGCCCATTTTTTCCCGTGGTTTTCGCGCGAACGCATGGGCCGCCTCAAAGTCGAAGCGAGGGAGTTGTTGCAGATGAAGCTTGCCGAACCGGAAGCGCAGGACGCGATTGCTGGGGCGATTCAGGGTCTTGGCCTCGCGATCGCGACCCTCCTCGCGGTTACGGGTAGCCTTATCTTTTTCGGCATGGCCGACGACGGCACGATGTCAGCGACTACGCGGTCGATCAGGAAGGTGCACACGACACTAGCCCCAATGATGTGGGGCTACCTCGGCATCCACATCGCGGCCGCGCTCGCGCACGTGGCGGCCGGTCATCGCTCGATCCTAGCGATTTTCGGGCTGCGCAGTAACTGACAGCGGAAGCCCTGCATACATGGTGTTGAACCGGAGGCGATACCCCTGGGCAACCGTGGCCAATCGCGCAACCGCCCGGGTGTCCAAAATGAAACTGCCAACACCACGACGCTGCCCTCAGACGGTCAACGAAAGCCAGTGAGCATCGTCAATGTCAGTAACAATAGGCGAGCGCGCGGTTTGGGTTGGCAGCTGCAGTTGGCCTTTCAGGAACGCGCTAGTCGGCAGGATGCCTGACCGTATCGTGAACGCAGTGATAGGGAAATCGATGCGAGGGCGCTCCACAATTAACCGCCTGACTCGCAGAGCGACGCCGTAGATCCCAAGAAAAACGTCAGCCATCGGTGAGAGAGTCGGCGGACAAGCTGATTAACGAGGGGGTGCAGATGTCCGACACGGAATTCAGCGATGGCCGGATTGACGCCAGGCACATGGCGAGCCTCTATATGGTTGAGCCGGTCGGCTAAACTCTGGCGGCCGACTGGGAAAAGGGCCAGGTCGAGACCCAGGTGGACCACGTACGCGAACAGGTGTTCATGCCGCGCATGACATGCGCCGACCTGGCCCCGCGCTCAACGGGCTGTTCCGCGAAAGCCAGTTCCAGCAGAAGCTAAAACACCCACTTCAGGCCGGCTGAAAAGCCTTGCAGCTTGCCGCCCGCAAAGCAATGTGGGCCGTCCCCTGTTATTCCGCCAGTGGTAGGATCGAACGCGGCGAGTTGGCTTGCATCGTGACAGTCCGTGGTGACACCGTGGCCACCGGCGCCGAGGTCGTAGTGCGCGTCGGAGTGGTTCCGCGTCGTCGCATAGTCCGCGTACAGCGTCGTGTACTTATCCAGCGCGTGCCGCCAGGCAAGGGTGTACATGCTGGCGGAGTTGTCGGGATTTTCCCCGCCGGGCGTGTTGTGTTGTCCCGGATCTCCTGGGGTTTTGCCCGCGTGTGCCCAGCCGAAGCTCACGCTGTCCTTTGCGGTCAGCACTTGGGTCAGCGCCAGCCACGTAGCGTTGTTACGCGTACGTTCGTTCTGAAACTCGAGATCCGAAGGAAGCGTTCTCTTCGTCTTCTCCCAGAGGGCGTTCACCGTGGTCTTGGTCGGGAACGTGTATTGCCCTCCGATCTTGAACGCGCTCTCGTTGCCGACGTCCCTGGGGTCGAGATTGGGCAGATCACTCGTACGATTGACGCTCTTATGCATTTCGTAGGCGGCGGTTATGTATAGCGGGCCCTGAAGATAGGCGCCACTGACGCTATAGAGGTTTCCGAACGCGCCGTCGTTACACGATGGAGGGAGCGCCCCACTTCCGGGAATGTTTCCGCCCGCGCAGTCTGGCTCTGCGGACGGAACGTTACTGTTGTCATTGGAGCGGTTTTGGCCCGGTGCGTACATTGCTTTGAAC
>JANXZT010000274.1 GCA_025355395.1 Betaproteobacteria bacterium | reverse complement strand
GCTGAGAATCCCGGGTGTCGGTCTCGCGTGACCAAGGCGATGCTATCCAGGCCGTGGCGCATTTGGCCGGGCTTCCGCCATTGAGCCCATGCCGCCACAACGAAGGCCACCGGGAGACCGGCGGACGACACCTGAAGATTGTTAGCGGCGGCTTCAAAACCGTTGAGATTGGTCGGTTTAAGAACCGGGGCGTAAAGCGTTTAGCGGGAGGTATTGCCGAGCTGACATAGGCGGGCTCTCAGAGGTCTTCGACCCGATCTTTGGCGCGATAGCTCTTGCCCTCGATGACGGCGGTTTCGCATCGATGCAGGAGCCGATCAAGGATGGCGGAGGTGAGGGTCGAGTCGTTGTTGAAGATTTCCGGCCATTTTTTGTAGGCGCGGTTGGTACTGAGGGCGATGGCGCCGCGTTCGTAGCGGGTGGAGATGATTTGGAACAAGAGGTCCGCGCCGAGCTTGTCGACGGGGAGGTAGCCGACCTCGTCAATGAGTAACAATGAAGGTTTTAGGTAACGCTGCATGGTGCGCTGTAGGTTGCCGGCGCCGGTGGCGGCGGACAGGGTGTGGATGATGTCGATGGCGGTGGTGAAGTGCACGCTGTAGCCGCGCAGGCAGGCGGTATGGCCGAGGGCGGTCAACAGGTGGGTCTTGCCGAGACCGACGTTACCTAAGAGGATGGCGTTGGATTTTTGCTTGATGAACTGCAGACGGAAGAGATTTTGTAGCTGCGGCCGGTTGATTTTCTTCGGCCAGCTCCAGTCGAACTGGTCCAGAGTTTTGAGTACCGGGAAGCGTGCGAGGCGGATGCGCCGCGCAAGTCCACTATCTTCGCGCCGGTTGACCTCGCCTTCCACCAGCCGCTGCAGATAGTCCAGGTGGCTCCAGCGCTGTTCGACGGCCGTTTGCGCCAGCTCATGATAATTTTCGCGCAGGAACGGCAGCTGCAGCCGTAGCAGCATTTTCGAGAGCGAGGGGATGTCGCTCGATTCGGTGTCGTCCGGGGGCTGCTCGCTCATGATTCGTCGACCTCGTAGATGGATAGATCGGGTTCGGGCAAGTCGAGCTCGAGCAGATCGGCACTGCGCATCAGGGACAGCGGGCTTGGGGCCTGCGGCTTACTGCGGGCGCGCGATTCGAGCAGATGTGCGATGTATTCACTCGAGAAGGCATTGAAGGCGAGTGCATCATCGATGGCGCGCATCGTGTCGGATTGGCCGTAGATCTCGGCGAGGGCGAGGATTTTGCGCACGTGCGCGCGGGCATTGAAGCGCCGCGCCACCAGCCCCTCGTAATACGGCTGGGCATTGCGCCCCAGCGCCAGGAACTGCGACAGGAGCCGCTGCTCGCGGGCATTATGACGCTGTTCGAGCAAGACCTTCGGGTGATCGGGGTCCTCGATGTCTTGGCGCCGATCGAAGCTGCGCACGTGACGGGCGATGAGCTCGTTCTGATGGTACAGACAAAGCCGATCGGGATAGGCTTTGACGGTGAGCAGTTGTCCGGCGAAGCGTGCCGGTACCGAGTAGCGGTTAGTGTCGAGGACGATGCGGAACTGACTCGAGGCGCGCAAGCTTAAAATCCGGGCCAGATCGTAGGGGTTTGCGTTCGCGGGCTTCAGATGCGCCCGCTCCTCGGCAAATAAGTCCACCGGCCTGCGATGGGTCTCGCCGTGGATGCGCACGTTGGCGATCTCGGCGAGCCAGACTTGCACGGCCGGATTGACGTGCGCAAAATCTTTCAGGTCAAGGCCGTTCAGGAAGTTTTTCTTGACGTAGCCGACGCCGGATTCCACGCGCCCCTTTTCCCAACCGGCGCGGATATTACACGGCGCGATTTTGAAGCCCTGATGGCGGGCAAAATCCACATATCGGGGGTTTAAAACCGGCGCCTCACCGACCAGACGCTTGAGCACCGCGGACTTGAGGTTATCGACCATGATTTTCTCGGGCACCCCGAGGACCGCAAAAGCGTTCTGGTGACAGGCGAGGAAGTGCTCCATGGTCTGGGACACCGTGAACTCGACATACATCTGGCGCGAGTAACACAGCACCATCACGAAGAAGGACAACTTGCGTCGCGTGGCGCCCACCGCGATGCTGCCGTATTCGCCCCAATCGACCTGGGCGCATTCGCCGCGGGCAAAGGTGAGTTTCAAAAAGCTCTTCTGCTTGGGCGGCCGGATCATGCGCAGATAGTCTTTCAGGACGGTCAGGCCGCCCGAGTAGCCGACTTCGCGCAGACGCTGAAAGACCTGCTGCCCGCTCAACGGGTGAGCGTCAAGCCAGCGCACGATGAGCCCTTTGTATTGATCGAGCCGGCTGCCACGCTTCATACCGGGCCGCTGGCGATAGTTCTCGCTGCGCGAGTACTTCGACACCGTCTCCGGGTGCAGCCCCAGCGCGCGCGCGGTCTGCGTGATGGTCAGGCCCTGGCGCTCGCGGTGATCGTGGATTTTGCAGTAGGTCTCGTAGTCGATCATCGCTTCTTCTCTGCCGTACCCGGGGAGGGCTCGGCGAACGCGGCACGTATCCGTTCCAGCGTCTTGTGCAAATTCTTTGTTCCGGGCTCACGCGCCGCCGCCGGCGGATCGAGTGAGAGAACCTGATACAGCGGGGATTCGTAGGCGATCAGCTCGAGGCGGATCAGATGCGCACGTGCCTGCTCGAGCTGCGCCGCCGGCATCGACAAGGTTTTCGTCAACTTCGCATCGCCGTAGTAACTCAACCCTTCAGCATCCGCGACCGTGACCAAGAACAGATACAGAGCGAGCGCGCACGGTTCGCAGCGTTCGATGTGGTGCCTGCTCACCAGGCGTTGATCGATCCAGCTGAACTGCCGCGGTATGCGCCGCAGCCCCTCAGGGCGCAGCACCCGTTTGATACGCATCGCGTCTCTTCCCGCCCAAGATGTCTTGCCCGAGTTGTAGCAAGCGGCGGCTGGTGGCGACCATGTCCTCTTGTAAGGCCGAGTCGGTCAGGGTGGCGATTAATCCCAGCAATACAGGACCTTGCTGACGCATGGCGTCTTGTAAGGCTAACAGACCAGTATCTTCAGCCCCATCAACAGCTTGCACGCGGCAGGGATCTTGTAAGGTACGGCGTCTATAGCGCGCCGTGTCGCGCCAATAGCCCGGATGGGCGCGCTGCCAGCGCCGCACGCGCTCGGCATTCTCGGCATCGCGGAAATAATCTTGGTTCTCCGGCAGCGCCAGCCAACGCTGCTGACAGCGAACCTTGCTGGCCGCGCGACAGATCGGTTCTGATCAGTATTTCTGGCGCCCGCGATTGCGCGCATCAGCCTTGAATAATTGCCGGCAATTCCAGCACTTGCTTCTGCGTTTATTCGTCATCGCTCCCCCTG
>JANXZT010000219.1 GCA_025355395.1 Betaproteobacteria bacterium | reverse complement strand
CGGCAACGGCCGCGTGGTGGCGGGGCCGGCCGCCGCGGTGCTCGATGCGGCGGCGTTGTCGACGTTGTTTGGCCACCCGCTGGTCGCGGTAGGCTCGGGCAACGCGCGCACGCTGTTGCCGGCATAGCGCACGCCCTCAATGAGCCGACACCCCCCGGTCACGATTGATGCGCGCGCGATCGAGCACTTCGCACAGCTCGGCCACGCCATCGATAAAACGCGGGCCTGGGCGATGCAGGAGATCCGCATTCACGACCGCCAGGTTGCCGTAGCTTACGGCGGGGATCGCTGGCCATCGTTGCCAATCATCGAGCCACTTCGGCCGCCGCCCGGCGTCTGCACCGGCGACGATCACTTCCGGTTTCAAAGCCAGAACCGATTCGATGCCGACGTTGGGTGCCGGCACGCGCAATGACGCAAATATATTGCGGCCGCCACAGATTTCGATCGCGCGGCTGACGAGATGGTCGCCGCCGAGGGTCACGAGCGGCGCACTCCAAACCTGGTAGAACACGATGATTGGCGGGCGTCCCTGATACCGGTCGCGCAACGCAGTGAAACGTTGCCGCGCTGCCGTGGCGGCGGCGTGCGCGATCGTCTCGGTGCCGGCCAGCGCCCCGAGACGCTCCATATCGACGGCAATTTCGTCCACGGTGCGCGGGTCGATGGTGAACACCGGGATGCCCTGTGCCCGCAATACCGCCACATGACCCGGTGTGGTGTACGGCCAAGTGACCACGAGATCGGGGTGCAGCGCAATAATCCGCTCGAGGTCGAGGCCATGGACATCGCCGATGCGGGGCAGGTCGCGCGCGGCGACCGGCCAGTCGGAACCGGCCACCACGCCGACGACACGCTCGCCCGCGCCGGCCGCGAACAGCAACTCCGTGGCGTTGGGCGCAAGGCTCACCACCCGGAGCACGGGGGACGCCACGCTCACGGCGACACCCGCATCGTCCTCGACGCCGATGCGCTGCGCGAACGCCGACGCCGCCGTCAGCAGCAGCGCGAGCATCGCTTGCCGCGCCGCCCGCGCGATCTTCCTGCTCATCGCTGCCAGCGCAACGCTGCGAACACCGTCGCGCCGCCGTTCGCATACTGGGTCGCGAGGCGGTAATCGCGGTCGAAGACGTTGTCCGCGCGCAACAGCGCCGACCAGCCCTGGCCCATCTCCCATTCGACCGTGAGATTGACGAGGCCATAACCGCCGAGACGGCGGGCGTTCTCCGCGTCGTCGTAGCGATGGGTTGCAGCCACCGCCTCCACGCCCATTCGCAACGGGCCCCACTCCCGGCCGAGTGTGAGCGCCGCGTGTTGCCTTGCCCGCCGCGGCAGCAGCCGCCCCATGCGCTCGCGCGGGTCCTGCAGATCGAGTGAAGCTTTGAGCGTGGTCGATGCGCGCCGTGCATCGAGCGTCAGGGTGACGCCATCGAGGCTCGCCTGGTCCACGTTCTGCGGCGCACATACGAACTGCGCGTCGCAGGCAAATACAATGAGGTCGCGCACCCGGTTGCGGTACCCCGCGGCACGCGCTTCCCAGGTCATGATTTCGCCACCCACCGCGGAGGTCGCGCGCCAGGACACCCCGGCCTCGAAATTGCGCGACGTCTCGGGCCGCAATGCCGGGTTCGAAAAGTCGGGGAAATAAAGATCGTTAAATGACGGCGCCTTGAACGCGGCGCTCCATCCAACCGTCAGGCGAAGTGGCGGGGCAACGCGGTACGCATAAATAGCACCGCCGGTGGTACGGGCGCCGAACTGATCCGAATCGTCGCGTCGAACATTGGCTTCCACCGCATGCGCCTCGCCCCGCCACTGATACACACCCAGTACCGCGTTGGTGTCGCGACCTGTGACCGCGAAAGCGTTGTCGGTTCGCACCCGCTCTTCGCGGCGCTCCACTCCCACGGTTAGCGCACCGACCGGCAGCGTCACGTCGTTCAACCAGCTGTATTGACGTTGTCGCGTTCGAAACGGGAAATCGCCGAAACCGGTGCGAGAGACGCTGTCGTCGACGCTCTCCGCCACCAGCACGCGTGACGCCCAACGTGGCCCGAGGCGATTGCGGCTTTCGATCTGCGCTGACTCCAACACGGTGATCGTGCGGTCGTCGTGGCCGGGGCCGCCGTCGAATTGCGCGTTCAAGCGATTGCGCAGGTAAGAAGCGGCGACCTCCTGGCCCTGCGCCCATGGCAGCGCCAACCGGATCGACCCGTTTTCAGCGATGTAGCCATCGCGGTCGGGATTGAAGCTCGCGTCTTTGGAATCGTCGATGGCATTGAATCCTCGGCTCGCGCGATGCCCCGCCTGCACTGAAACCCGCACCGGGCCGGCATCGCCTGTTATCCCCGCGGTGAAGGCGCGCGTATCGTGGGAGCCAAAGCCTGCGCTTACCGTGCTACTCGAAGCGCCTTGTCCGCGCGTAAATACCTGCACCACCCCGCCGATCGCGTCGGCCCCGTACAGCCCGGAAGCCGGCCCGCGCAGGATCTCGATTCGATCAACCTGCTCGAGTGGAATCGCTTCGAGCGTGGCTGCTCCGGTGCTCGCCGAGCCGACGCGCACACCGTCCACCAGCACGACGGTCTGGCCGGGATTGGCTCCCCGCAGGAAGAGGCCCGACACCGCGCCCGGGCCGCCGTTGCGGGTAATTTCGACGCCCGGCTGACGCTGCAGCAATGCCGCCAGCCCACCGGGGCCCGCGCGGATGATCTCGTCGCGCCCGATCACCGTCACATCCGAAAGCACGTCGTCCGCAAACTGCGGCGACCGGCTGGCCGTAACCACGATCGGTGCGATAGCCGACGCCGGCGGATCGACCAGGGCTGCCGCGTGCAGCGGCGAAAAGAATCCGTTGACGACGATGGCGCCGAAAACGACGTTGACCACGCGCCGCGCGCGGCAATGGCGGAACATCAAGCGACCAGGTGAAACCGCAGGTGGACAATCCGGACGGATGGTTGAAGACACGATGCGCTCCCCGTGCGCCATGCGGCCCCGCATGGCATGTGGCTCGGAAGACTGGCGAGCGCAACTAAAGCGCTCATAAGTCGCGGACAGCCGGCGGGAGACGATTCATCACTCGCCGGGCGCAGGCCGGTCTCCGGGCTCGTCAGTCTTGAACGCCCGCCTTCCCATCCCAAGGCTCGAACCGAACCGGACAGTGGCGATTAAGGGGCGTCCCGCACTGGCTTACCGTTGCGGGGGCAGCCGCGGCATGACGCGCATCTGAATTCGCGTGGCACCGCGTTCCCGTTTCACCCACCACCCGAGAAGAGGCGGCGGGCACCTGCGTCGCCATTGTAGCGCCGTGGAGCAACTCGCGTTGGTCGATCGGCCGTTCGTCCGTTCGTCCGTTCGTCCGTTCGTCTGTTAGCGGCACTTCGCCGCATTTAATTCGTGCTACGACTGACAGACGCGCCGCGAACATGCTGGTAAACTTTTCGGACCCCGTTTTGCGTCGGTCTGTTTCCCCTGACAGCGACGACTGCCGTGAACCACAAGCTGTACATCCGCACCTTCGGGTGCCAGATGAATGAGTACGACTCGGACAAGATGGCCGACGTGCTCAAAGCCTCCGACGGGCTGTCGCTGACCGACCGCCCCGAGGACGCCGACGTCATTCTGTTCAACACCTGCTCCGTCCGGGAACACGCGCAGGAGCGCGTTTTCCACGACCTGGGCCGCGTTCGCGCGTTAAAAGAGCAGCGGCCGGATCTCATTATCGGAGTCGGTGGTTGTGTCGCGAGTCAGGAAGGCCGCGGCATCGTCCGGCGCGCCCCTTACGTGGACGTCGTATTCGGCCCGCAGACGCTTCATCGCCTGCCCCAGCTCATCAATGCGCGTCGATTGACCGGCGTCCCGCAAGTCGACATCAGCTTTCCCGAAATCGAGAAATTCGACCATCTGCCCCCACCCCGGGTCGAGGGGGCCACCGCATTCGTTTCGATCATGGAAGGGTGCAGCAAGTACTGCACGTTCTGCGTGGTTCCGTACACCCGTGGTGAGGAAGTATCACGCCGCTTCGACGATGTGCTGACCGAAATCGCCGATCTCGCCGGTCAGGGCGTCAAGGAGGTGACGCTTCTTGGACAGAACGTCAACGCTTATCGGGGGCCACTTTCCCCGGCCGATGGGACGGCCAGGGAATTCGTGGATCTCGCGACCCTGATCGAAACCGTCGCCGAAATTCCGGGGATCGAGCGCATCCGCTATACGACGTCCCACCCCAAGGAAATGACGGCGGCCCTCATCGGCCTTTACGCGCGCCTTCCCAAGCTCGTCTCGCACCTGCATCTGCCGGTGCAGTCGGGATCCGATCGCGTGCTCGCGGCCATGAAACGCGGCTACACGGCGATCGAATACAAGTCGCTCGTGCGAAAGCTTCGCGCAATGCGGCCGGACCTTTCACTCACTTCGGATTTCATCATCGGCTTTCCGGGTGAATCGGAGGCTGACTTCGAGCAGACGATGAAGCTCGTCGCCGACGTGGGGTTCGACGGCGCCTTCAGCTTTGTCTACAGCCCGCGACCCG
>JANXZT010000208.1 GCA_025355395.1 Betaproteobacteria bacterium | reverse complement strand
CCAGGTCGTGCTCAAACCCTCGCCCGAGGACATTCTCGATCTTTATCTCGGCTCTCTCGCGGCGCTCGGCTTCGACTTGAAAAAGAACGACGTCCGGTTCGTGGAGGACGACTGGGAAAATCCGACTCTCGGTGCATGGGGCCTCGGCTGGGAGGTATGGTTGAACGGCATGGAGGTGACGCAGTTCACCTATTTTCAACAGGTCGGCGGGCTGGATTGCAACCCCATCACCGGAGAAATCACCTACGGTCTGGAACGTCTTGCGATGTACCTGCAAGGCAAGGAAAACGTGTTCGATCTCGTCTGGACAACGTGGCGAGAGCAGGGCATCGAACGCGCGCTGACCTACCGTGATGTCTATCACCAGAACGAAGTCGAGCAGTCGACGTACAACTTCGAGCAGTCGAACGCGCCGAAGCTTTTCGAGCATTTCTCCTTCTACGAGTCGGAAGCGAAGCGCCTGCTCGAAGCGAAGTTGCCGCTGCCCGGGTATGAAATGATCCTCAAGGCCGCGCATACGTTCAACCTGCTCGACGCGCGCGGCGCCATTTCGGTGACCGAACGGGCCGCGTACATCGGGCGCATCCGTACGCTCTCGAGGCTCGTCGCGCAGGCCTATCTCGCCTCCCGTCGAGAGCGCGCGTTCCCGATGCTGCCGGGTGCAGAGCGGGCGACAATGCCCGCATCGTATCTCGAGGTCGCGGCGCCATGAGCGAGGCGAGCCTCGCCGTCGAGCTTCTCACCGAAGAACTGCCGCCCAAGGCGCTCAACGCACTCGGCGAAGCTTTTTCCCGCTCATTGGAAAACGGACTGCGCGCGCTCGGTTTCCTGGCGGACGGCGCCGTAGTGACGGCGTTCGCAACACCGCGGCGCCTCGCAGCATGCATCACCCATGTCCGGCTGGAGGCTGCCGATAGCGAAGTCGTCGAGAAGCTCATGCCCCGCTCGGTGGCCGAGGACAAGTCCGGAAAACCAACGCTCGCTCTGGAGAAGCGATTAGCCAAGATCGGGCGCGGGCATCTACTCGTCGATTATCCCAAGGCGTGGGACGGTCCTGATCATCTCTACGTGGCAAGCGACGGGAAATCAGAGTACGTTTGGCTGCGTCGACTCGCCAAGAGTCCGCCATTGCAACGCGGCCTCGAAGACGTGCTCGAAGAGGCGATCGCCGCGTTGCCAATTCCAAAAGTCATGCAGTACGCGACACCGGGCGCGTATTACAACAGTATTGCGTTTGTCCGCCCCGCGCATCGCTTGCTGGCATTGCACGGTCCGAACATCGTTCCCGTGTCGGCGCTGGGGCTCGAGGCGGGAAGAACCACCGATGGGCACCGGTTCATGAGCAGGCCGGGCCTCGAGATCGCGACGGCCGCAGCCTATGAGGAGACGCTGCAGGCGGAAGGAAAGATCATCCCCGGATTCGCGGAACGGCGCGCACGCATCGTGGCCGATCTGGAAAAAGCGGCGGCCGGCGCCGTGGTGATCAAGCCGGACGCGTTGCTTGATGAAGTGACGGCGCTGGTCGAATGGCCCGCCATCTATGCGGGTACCTTCGATGCCTCGTTTCTGGCCGTGCCGCAGGAGTGCCTCATCCTGACCATGCAGCAAAACCAGAAATATTTCGCATTGGCCGACGGCGACGGCAGGCTGCGCAACCGGTTTTTGCTGGTGAGCAATCTTGCCACCACCGAGCCGGCGTCGATCATCGAGGGCAATGAACGCGTGCTGCACGCACGGCTGGCAGACGCCAGATTCTTCTACGACCAGGACCGGAAGCAATCGCTTTCCGCGCGGCTGCCGAAGCTACGCTCGATCGTCTATCACCACCAGCTCGGCACGCTGGCGGAGCGAATGGACCGAGTGGTGTATATCGCCGGTGAAATCGGGGAGCGGCTGGGATGTGATCGCGCGTGGACGGAGCGGGCAGCACGTCTTGCCAAGGCGGATCTGGTCACCGACATGGTGGGCGAATTCCCCGAGCTGCAGGGCCTGATGGGCCGCTACTACGCCGAGCACGACGGCGAGCCTCCTGCCGTGGCGAAGGCCATCGAGCAGCATTATTGGCCGCGATTCGCGGGCGACGCGCTACCCGAGGACGGCGTGGCGCAGGCGGTGGCGCTGGCCGACAAGCTCGAGGTACTGACGGGCATGTTCGGCATCGGAGCTCATCCGACCGGCGACAAGGATCCCTTCGGGTTGCGTCGCGCGGCCGTGGGCGTGCTGCGGATCCTGATCGAAAAGCAGGTCCCTCTGACCTTGCCGGAACTGGTTTCGCTGTCGTTCGAGGCCTTCGACAACGTCCCTGCCCTGCAGGATGCGCAAGGCGATGTACTGGCCTTCCTGTACGACCGCTTGCGCGGCTACCTGCGCGAGTTGGGCTATAGCGCGAACCAGATTGCCGCGGTCGTGGACGCGGCACCCCCGCAGGTTCATCTGGTGCCGGCCCGATTGGCCGCGGTGCAATCGTTCGAAGCGATGCCGGAGGCGCAAACCCTGGCCGCTGCCAACAAGCGCATCGTCAACATCCTGCGCAAGGCGAACGCCGATGCCGGCATCGAGGTCGACCGCGCGCGGCTTGCCGACGGCGCCGAGCACGATCTCTATCTCGCGTTCGAAAAGCTCGGACCCCTGGTCAACGACCACTGCGCTGCCGGCGACTATTCCGGCGCGCTGCGCGAGCTCGCGACCGCAAAGGTGGCCGTCGACCGGTTCTTCGACGATTGCATGGTGATGGCCGACGACCCGGCGATCCGTGCCAACCGGCTCGCCCTGTTGCGCCGTGTTGCCGGTACCATGAACCGCGTTGCCGACATCTCGAAGCTCGCCGTGTGATACCGCAACCCCATCCTTGATTCAATTGCCGCCATGCCCTCCCGCCAAGCCAAGCTGATCGTGCTCGACCGGGATGGCGTCATCAATCACGACAGCGATCGCTTCATCAAGACGCCGGACGAGTGGCGGCCCATTCCGGGCAGCCTCGAAGCCATCGCCCGCCTGCATCACGCCGGCTATCGCGTGGTGGTGGCCACCAACCAGTCCGGCATCGCACGTGGGCTCCTCAACATGGCCGCACTCAATGCGATCAACGAAAAGATGCATCGCGCGCTCGCACTCGCGGGCGGGCGCATCGATGCCCTGTTCTACTGTCCGCACTCGGCCGATGCCTCATGCGAATGCCGCAAGCCGAAGTGCGGGATGCTGAAGGAAATCGGCGTCCGCTTCGGCGTCGACATGTCCGGTGTGCCGGCGGTCGGCGACAGCCTGCGCGACCTGCAATGCGCCGAGGCCGTGGGCGCGCAGCCCATGCTCGTTCTCACCGGCAAGGGGGAGCGCACGCTCCGCGACGGAAAATTTCCCACCAGCACGGTGATCTTTCCGGATCTCGCGTTCGCCGCCGCAGCGCTTCTCGCCGGCGACTGACGCAGCCATCGATTCCGTGCGCTCGCTGTTGTTTGCCGGTTTTCAACTCGCGGTCACGCCGTGCTATGCGGCGCTGATGCTGCTCACCTTCTGGCTGCCGCGCATCCTCCGGTATCGGATGGCGGCGAGCTGGTGCGCCGTCAACCTCTGGGGCGCGCGCTGGATTTGCGGCATCCGCTGCCATGAAGTCGGCCGCGAGAACGTCGCGACCGGCGCCGGCGCGGCGCCACACATCGTGATGTCCAAGCACAGCTCGTCCTGGGAGACGCTCGCGCTCACGCGCTACTTCCCGCCGATCGCCTACGTCGCCAAGAAGGAGCTGCTCGCGATTCCGTTTTTCGGCTGGGGCTTCGCGCTTGCGTCGCCGATCACGATCGACCGCAAGTCCGGCATCGACGCGATGCAGCAGATGGTGAAGCAGGGCCGCGAACGCTTCGGGCAGGGATTCTGGATCGCCATTTATCCGGAGGGCACGCGCATCAGGCCGGGGACGCGCGCCAAGTACAAGACCGGCGGCGCGCGCCTCGCGATTGCGTTGGGCGTGCCGGTGTTGCCGGTTGCACACAACGCCGGGTATCTCTGGCCCAAGGGAACATTGGGCAAGCGGCCAGGAACCGTTACCATCTCGTTCGGGCCGCCGATCAGCTCGGTGGGCAAGGATCCCCAGACCCTGTCCCAGGAAATCGAAACGTGGATCGAGAACGAAGTAGCGCGAATCGCCGTGCCCCGCTGACCGGCGGCGATCATGGCAGAGCGGCGGAAGGCCAGGCGCGCCAAATCGTCCTTCGCGGCGAGCACGTCGACTATCGCCTGCATCGCGCCAAGCGGCGCTCGATCGGAATGCAGATCGGCCTCTCGGGCCTTGCCGTGCGTGCGCCTCGCGCAACGAAGCTGCGCGAAATCGAGGCCGCGCTGCACGAGCGCGCGGCGTGGATCCTGAAGACCATGACGGAATGGCGCGGCCGCCGGCGCGAGGTGCTGCCGCGCGAATGGAAGACTGGCGCGCCGATCCTGTATCAGGGCAGCGAGCTCGCCCTCGCGGTATTTCCGTCGCGCACCCGATCCATCGCGGCCGATCTGTTTCATGTCACGGTGCGGCACCCTGCGCCCCACGAAGAGCGGCTGCTGGCAGGGTTCGTCGCGCATTGGCTGCGCGAAGAAACGTTGCGGCTGTTGAGCCCCCACGTTGCCCGGTTCGCCACGCACCTCATGCGCTCGCTGCCACCGTTCAAGCTCACCAATGCGCGCACGGAATGGGGTAGCTGCAACCACAAGGGAGAGATCCGTCTGAACTGGCGGCTGGTGCATCTCCCGCCTGCCTTGGCGCACTATGTCGTCGCCCACGAGGTCGCGCACCTTGTAGAGCTCAATCACTCGGCCCGCTTTTGGGCCGTGGTGGAAGCACTCTTTCCCGGACACGTCGCGGCGCGACGTGAGCTTGGCAACTGGACCGCGCTGCTCGACGCGTGAGCCGCGGCCGGCGTGTGATAGCAATCCGGGCTAAGGCGCCTGCAGCCTCGGAAACGTCGTCGCAATCTTCGCCTGGGTCAGGAGGAGCTGCGTCAGCGCGGCGGAAAGCTCCGCGCCCGAGCGCGTGTCCCGCCAGCTTCCTTCCTGCGGCCTGAAATGGAAGCCGCCGGCGCGGGCGGCGACCCAAAGCTCGCGATTGGCGACATGACGATTGAGGATAAGCTTGCTGCCGTCTTCGCATTCGATCTCCAGGATGCCGTCGTTCAAGCTCCAGTCGAGATCGACTTCGGAATCGGCGAGCGCGGCATCCAGTGCCTCGCCGATCGCCCCAAGGGTCGCGTCGGTGGCGGTGATGAATTCGGTGTCGCTCGACATAGTTTCCTCCGGCTCCATCGCCGGCTCACGCGGGAACGAGTGCGCTTCGGCGTGCTAGGATTGCCAAGTGATGTTACGTGATTTTCCACACCCGTTGCGTACGTCGATGCGTGCCTTGTTTTGGTCGGTGTCGGGATGCGTTGCCGCAATGCTCGTATCCGGATGCGGCATCAAGGGACCTCTCAAACCGGCGTCCACGCCGCCGTCGGCCGCAATGCCGGCTGCCTCACCAACCGTGTTGCCGGCGCCGGATGCGCGTGCACCTCAACAGGAGCCGCCGCCGTCCAACGCACCACGGGTGGCGCCCGGACCGTGAGCGGGTTTGCGCTCATCGACGGCGAGCTTTGCGCCGAACGGGTTCCGCTGTCTGCCATCGCCGACGAGTTCGGTACACCGTGTTATGTCTATTCAAGGGCGGCGATCGAGCAGAATTACCGGGAGTACGACACCGCGCTTGCCGCAGTTCCGCACCTTGTCTGCTACGCGCTCAAAGCCAACTCCAACCTCGCAGTGCTCGATCTGCTCGCGCGGCTTGGCAGTGGTTTCGACATCGTGTCGGGCGGCGAGCTCGCACGGGTGATTGCGGCGGGAGGAGACGCCCGCAAGGCGGTGTTCTCGGGGGTGGGCAAGACCGCGGCGGAAATGGAAGCGGCGCTCGAGGCCGGCATTCTTTGCTTCAATGTCGAATCCGCGGCCGAGCTCGAAGCGCTCGATGCGACCGCGGGTCAAATGGGGCGGAGGGCTCCGGTCAGCTTTCGCGTGAACCCGGACGTCGACCCGCAAACGCATCCGTACATTTCGACCGGACTGCGGGAAAGCAAATTCGGCGTGCCCATTGGCGACGCACCGACGCTCTACCGGCGCGCCGCCCGTCTGCCGCACATCGCCGTTCGGGGAATCGATATCCACATCGGCTCCCAGATCACCACCCTGGCACCCTACCGCGAAGCCATCGTCAAGGTCATCGCTCTCGTGGACCAACTCGCCGCGGAGGGCATCGCGCTCGCGCATGTCGACTTGGGCGGCGGGCTCGGCATCCGCTATCGCGACGAGGCGACGGTCGAGCTCGCCGACTACGCAGCGATGATTACACCTCTTTTTTCCGGTCGCCGTGAACAACTGCTCATCGAGCCGGGCCGCCGCCTAGTGGGCGCAGCCGGTATCCTTCTCACCCGTGTCATTTATCTCAAGCCGGGTCCGCAACGAAACTTTGCCATCGTCGACGCGGCGATGAACGACCTCATCCGACCTGCGCTCTACGACGCCTGGCACCCGGTCGATCCGGTGCGGCCCCGGCATTCGCCGTCGCGTGAGTGGCAGATCGTCGGCCCCATCTGCGAGAGCGGCGATTTTCTTGCACACGACCGTGCGCTCTCCCTGGAGCAGGGCGACCTGCTGGCGGTCGGCGCGGCCGGCGCCTACGGTTTTGTCATGAGCTCGAACTACAACACCCGTCCGCGCGCCTGCGAGGTGTTGGTGGACGGCGACCGCGCGCATGCGGTGCGCAAGCGTGAATCGGTGACGATGCTCTTTGCGGGGGAATCACTCCTGCCTTGAGTTGCTCGCGTGTCTGGCGCGGCTGCGGCGCGGCGCTGCTTAGCGATTGCGGCGATCGCCTCGACGTGCGCGCAACGACGGCGACGACGGCGTAAATTGCGCGCCGAAACACGTTCGATGACCTGTGCGAAATCGCAACAATCACATGCGCCGCGTCCGGAATCGCCGGAGAATTCTTGCAATTCAATAAAATGTGTCTAGAATTCAGGCAGCAGGTAGCAATGGGTTTGTCAAGAGGTTGCACGAAAAAAGAGAGACCCCGGGCCGCCTGCGATAAGGCAGTTAAAACAGTCAAAAGCAACTCAGACAGGAGAAATGAAATGGCTGACATGATGTCGATGATGACGCCGACGGCTTCGGCCCCGGCACCCAAGAAGGCGGCTCCGAAGAAACGCTCGGCGGCCAAGAAGTCGGCGAAGAAATCCGCCAAACGCGGCGGCGCCAGGAAATCGGCGGCCAAGAAGTCCGCGAAGAAATCCACCCGGAAGACGGGTGCCCGCAAGTCCACAGCGCGGAAGGGCGCGAAGAAGTCCGCAGCAAAGCGCGGCGGTGCCCGCAAGTCCGCGAAAAAATCCGCGAAGAAGTCGGCCAAGAAATCGGCCAAGCGCGGTGGCAGGAAGTCCGCCAAGCGCAAGTAATCTTCGCGGCAACGCGTCCGCCGCCTTAAGCAAGGGCCGCGGACCCAAAACAGGCGGCGCATGCGTCGCCTGTTTTGTTTTCGGCTTGGGCTAACGCGCTGCCGGCTCTACCTTGCCCCGACGTTCGCGTCCCGGCGTGGAAGAAGTGTCGGTCCTGCGGATCGAGGCCCGCGCGGCCCGCGGCGTGCGACGCCCGCCACTGCGCTTGACCGACGCCGTGGCGCGGGTCGCGTTGATGGCCGTGTCCTTCGCTGCCCCCGCGGAGCGCGTCGTTGCAGACCGCAGCGGCTTGCCGCTCGCGCGCTTGGCGCTCGCCGCCCGCGGCGCGGAATCACTGGTGATGCGCAGTTGCTGGCCCGGGCGCACGGCATTCTGCGAGATCCCATTCCATTGTCGAATGTCGGCGGCGCTGACATCGTAGCGCGAGCCGATGGTGTTCATCGTGTCCCCGCGCACCACCCGGTAGTAGAACGTCCTGCCTCGCGGCACGGTCGTGAACACCGCGTGGGTGAGGCTTTCAGCCGATTCCCGCGAGCTGCTTTGTGCGGGCACCAGCACCGCATGCCCCGGCGGCACGGTGGATTTGGTGCCGATGCCATTGACCGCGCGCAAGGTCTCGACCGACATGCCGAACCGGGTCGCGATCTGCTGCAGCGTCTCGCCCTGCCGCATGCGGTAGGCCTGCCAGGAGACCAGCGGTTGATCGATGAGATCGAGCTTGGCCGCAAAAAGCTCCGCCTTGTCGATGGGAAGCAGCAACGTGTACTCGTCAGCGCCCGCAATCACCGGACGGTTGTGGTGCGGGTTGAGATATTTGAACTCATCGACCGACATTTCGGCGAGCTCGGCGGCGCGCTTCACGTCCATCTGCTTCGACGTGTGCACGACCGCAAAATACGGTGCGTCCGGAATGTCGCCGAGCTCGACGCCGTATTTCCCGGGATCGCGAATGATGTTCTTGACGGCCTGCAGCTTGGGCAGGTAGTTGCGCGTCTCGTCGGGCATCGGCAGGCTGGCGTAGTCAGCTCCGAGGCCGGCCTTGCGATTGCGCTCGGTGGCGCGCGCCACGTTGCCTTCGCCCCAGTTGTACGCGGAGAGTGCCAGCTGCCAGTCATCGAACTTTGCGTGCAGCTTGTCGAGATACGCGAGCGCCCCGGCGGTGGCCGCAATGACGTCGCGACGCGAGTCGAACCAGAAGTTCTGCTTCAATCCGTAAAACGTGCCGGTGGAAGGAATGAACTGCCAGATGCCCGACGCCCGGCTGGTGGACATCGCGTTAGGGTTGTACCCGCTTTCGATCATCGGCAACAACGCGATCTCGGCGGGCATCCGGCGCTGCTCTACCTCCACCACCACGTAGTACAGGTAGCGCCGGCTGCGATCGATCATTCGCGCGACGTAATCCGGCCGCGACACATACCACTGCTCCCATTTGGTAACGTCAGGGCCCTCGATCTCGGGAAACTCGAAGCGGCCACGGATGCGATCCCACAGATCATCCGCGGCCAGCGGAAGCTCTTCCAGTAGCGCGGCGGCGGCGGGTGTGAACGGCGTCGCAGCAACCGGGACAATGGGCGCGAGCGGCGCCAGCGCAGGCAGTGCGGGCTCGGGCGATTCGCCCGGTGCGGGGAGTGACTCGCTTGCGGCAGTGGTCGGCGCGGCGGGCTCGACCGTTGCGATCGTTGTTTCGGGTTGCCCGGGCGACGTCGCGCATCCGGCAAGCGCCAAGGCGAGGGACGTGAGCAAGATGGATGCGGCTATTCGCAATTAAGGCTCGATCCTGCAGCATCGCCAGCACGCGGGCTGCTCAAAACTGAGGCGATGGTAGGCGGGCGCACGGGAAGCGTCAACCTGCGTGCACTCGTCAAAGCACGCGCCAGAGCACGATAGTCCGTGCGCACCCTCACTCTAGAAACTGTCTTTCCAGGCGCGCAACACTGCAAATGCGTCAACGTTGCCTTCGATGGCCCGGCCGGCATGCGCGGCAGCTGCGGCAACTACCGCCGGCTCGCTGCCACGCAGAAAAGGATTGGTCGCGCGTTCTTCGGCCAGCATCGAGGGCACGGTCGGCTCACCACGCGAACGCTGTTCCTGCGCGCGTACCGTACGGGCCTTCAATGCCACGTTATCGGGCTCGACCGCGGCGGCGAAGCGCAGGTTCGACAGCGTGTACTCATGTCCGCAATAAACGAGCGTATCGCCATCGAGTGCCGCGAGCTTGGCCAAAGAATCGCTCATCTGCGCAGCGGTGCCTTCGAACAACCGGCCGCAACCGCAGGCGAACATCGTATCGCCCACGAATGCAAGGTGCGAGGTGGCGCTTAGCTGCCCGACGTAGGCGATGTGGCCTGCCGTGTGGCCGGGAATGTCCAGAACGCGCAGCTCGATGCCGATGCCCGGAACAACGAAGGTATCGTTTTCCTTGAGCCGCTGCGTGCAACCGGGGATGGATTCGCGGGCGGGACCGAATACCGGCACGCGGGCATGCGCGAGCAGCGCGGTGTTGCCGCCCACATGGTCCTGGTGATGATGGGTGGTGAGAATAGCCGTCAGCTGCAACTGCTCCCGCGCGAGGACGGCCAGCACCGGCGCCGCATCTCCGGGGTCGACGACCACCGCGTTGTGGCCGTTACGCAGCAGCCAGATATAGTTGTCCGTGAACGCGGGGATAGGGATAATCGTCGGCATGGATGCATCTTCGCGAGTGGGGGCACCGGTGTCAACGCCGCTCGGTCAATGGCTGTCGACTCCACCGGGAGAATACCTCCTGGCGCGCGAGCAGGCATGGTTCGACCGAACGGTCGCCGACATTTTCGGCTTTCGTGCGCTCCAGATCGGCTTGCCGACATGCAATTTCCTGGCCCAGAGCCGCATCCCGGCGCGGTGGACCACGGATGCGGTCGAAGCCCCGCATCTTCGCGCCGACCCGCATTGGCTGCCCTTTCCCGAAAATTCCCTGGATCTCATCGTGCTGCCGCATGCGCTCGAGTTCTCCGACGAGCCGCATCAATTGTTGCGCGAGGTGCATCGGGTGATCCTTCCGGAAGGCCAGCTCCTGATCGCAGGGTTCAACCCCTTCAGTCTCCATGGCGCGAAGCGTTATTTCGGTCGTCAGCAGACCGCGCCGTGGAACGGCAGCTTCATTGCGCTGTATCGCCTCAAGGACTGGCTGGCGCTCCTCGGGTTCGAAGTTACCGGTGGCAGCCTCGATTGCTATGCGCCTCCGTTAGCGCAGGAGAAATGGCTGCGGCGGTGCAAATTTTTTGAGCATGCAGGCGATCGCTGGTGGCCTATTGCCGGCGGCGTTTACTTCCTGCGCGCAACCAAGAAAGTCCTTGGCATGCGCATCATCACTCCGGCGTGGGAGCGAGGCAGCCGAACGCTCGCCACCGCCCCCCGGCAGGCGCGCGAGTGCATCGAACGGATTCGATGAGTGGTCCGGTCACGATCTACACCGACGGCGCATGCAAGGGCAATCCGGGACCAGGTGGCTGGGGCGCTTTGCTCGCGTGGGGCGCGCGCGAGAAGGAGCTTTTCGGCGGCGAGGCGCAGACGACGAACAACCGCATGGAACTCACCGCAGTGATCCGCGCGCTCGAATCGTTGAAGCGGCCGTGTGAAATCGAGCTCTACACCGACTCGCAATATGTCAAGCAGGGGATCGAGCGCTGGATCCACGGCTGGAAGCGCAATGGCTGGCTGACGAGCGCCAGGAAGCCGGTCAAGAACTCAGAGTTGTGGCGCGAGCTCGAAGAGGCCACGGCGCGGCACCGCATCCGGTGGCACTGGGTCAAGGGCCACAACGACCACCCCGGAAATACGCGCGCCGACGCCCTCGCCAATCGCGGCGTGGAGATGATTCAACCAATCAACGCGTCACCCTGATCCCTGGTTGTGGGCACACTGCCTCCAAAAGTGACATTCCTTGTCGCGCTTACGGCGAGGTGGCTTCGCTAGGATTCGTCCGGCATCGCTCGCTCGATGCGGCGGACAAACACCTGCATTTCCTTTTCCGCCTGCCTGTCACCCTTCTTTTGCGCCACGGCAATGCCTTCCCGGTAGGCAGCGAGCGCCTCCTCGCTGCGTCCGGACTCGACCAGCGCCTTGCCGTAGAGCTTCCACGCGGCGGTGTATTGCGCATCGAGCACGACGGCCTTGGCGAGATGCTCCACTGCCGCGGCCGGGTCGCCGGCCTTCAGCAACTCGTTACCCAGGGCGAAGCGGATCAGCGGACCCTCCTTGCCGGCCGCAATCATCCGCTGGAAATTCAGGAGCGCAGGGGAGGGTGCATCCATGTCATTTACGGATGAACTCGCCGCCTTCGCAATCGACGCGTCGCATCGGGTAGATCACCTTGCGCTCGGCGCCGCTCACCTTTCCTGCGAGCTCGGCGTACAGCCAGCCTTCACTCGCGCGGCGATAGCTGATGCGCTGCGGAAATTCGCGCGCCGGGTCAGAAAACGTGAAGGTGTGCGCGTCTTCCTTGTCGACGGAGGCGTCGGTCAACCTGAACGCCGCCTCGGGCTTCCGCGATGGCGCTGCGACGTAGTAGACGCCGTCGCTGCGGTTTTCGAGGCGAAGGTATTCATAATCGATGGTCTTCCCCTCCATCACGGTCTGGCTCACACCCAGCATCATTCCGCCGCGATAGGGCAACCAGACTTCGCGGAAGTCGCGCTTGTTGACGTTGCCCTGCCAGCAACCCTCGAGCCATGCCATCGACTCCATTGCAAGGGGTTCGCTGCTGGGCTCCCCTGCCTTCGGATCGGCCGCCTTGTTCTCCGGGGTGCTGCCTACCCCTGCCGGCGCAGGTGTTTGCGCCGTTGCTGTTCCGGTCAGGTGAATACCGGCCAAGATCAACGGGAACGCCAGCACCCTGCAGGCTCGTCGAAGGATAAATGTAGTCATTGAGTGCGCGCCAATGGCAAATTGAGGAGTAGGTTTTGTGGCTTCAAACGCAGCCGCTGTTGTGCGTCCATTGCCATTGCAAGATAAACGGGCCGCCCTTTGAGGCCTGGCCGCATGTCGGCCGCGTTTTCGAAATCGAGCTCGAACAGACAGAGCAGGCGACCCATGCGAGCCTCGTCGACGTCGACCTCATTATAAAGATCGTTCAGCAGCGCGCTCGCTTCGGCGTCGAGCCCAACGTGCCATACCCAGCGCTTGTCGTCGATCTCCCGCTGCGGCTTGATCGTCACCCGCACGCCCAAAAAATGGGCAATCCACCGTTCCAGCACCCGGCACAGCGCCGCGAGGCCGGGACGGTTGCGATTGAGGCTCATGGCGGTGTCGAAGCGCTCATCGCGCGACCAGTAGTCGGTGACATTTTCATCGCCGATCACATCGAGATCGACCGTCCGCAGCGGCGTGTGGTTCCGTTGGAGCAGGTCGCCAACGCTTCCCAAACCGGCTGTCGTGGCGTGTGCCTCGACGGTTTCGGCATCGGCCGCCATTACCGCGCCATCCTCCAGCACGGCAATCTTTTGCGTCCGGAACAACATTTCGGCCGCGCGCGCCTCCAGCGGATCGGCATCGCTCCCGAGTATGTGCCGAAGCAGAACCTGGGTCAGCTGATGCACCAGCACGGGGGGTACATCCACGCCGTCACGAAACAGCGCGATATACGCAGCCTCGATGGATGGGGTGCTCGCGAGGCGTTCGCGAAAACGCAGCCAGACGCGATAGTTGTCGCGTGCATCGGCATCCTCGATCTTTGCGATTGCATGTTCATCGATCGCCGCCCGGGGTGCTGCAATCAGCCGGTCATGCAATGCGAGCTCGGCGGCGCCCGAATCCGGGATCGGCGCGAGCTCCGGCCGCAGCAGCGAAGCCCGCAGGAAATCCTCGGTCAGCGTGAGCCGGTTATCGGCTCCAGTCG
This sequence comes from Betaproteobacteria bacterium, assembly GCA_025355395.1. GTDB lineage: Bacteria > Pseudomonadota > Gammaproteobacteria > Burkholderiales > Casimicrobiaceae > CAIWHR01. Next base: position 5,745 of record JANXZT010000208.1, on the reverse strand, counting down.
CCAGCAGGCGATAGCCGGAGGAGGGCCAGAAGTCGGGCATTGTGTAGCAACGGCGGCGCAAGCCAGTGGCAGCTCAACCGCCGAGCATCGCTTTCTTGAGATCGGATTGCACGGGATGATCGCCCAGCCAGATCTTCATCAGTGCGCGGTTGAATGCCTCGCCCGGAATGACTCCCTTCACATCGCCATTAAGACCCACGCGCGTGCCGCCTTCGACGTAATCCAGCGCGACAACGTCTTTCTCCTTCACCTCCCTGAAGGTCTTCAGGATGGAGGCAAGCTGATCGACTTGGGATTTGACGGCACCGAGTTCGGCTTCGGTGTTGTTGTCCTTGAGGCCATCGTTGAGCGCGTCGACCAGCTGCTCCGCCGAGAGCGTGCGCAACAGGTTCATCTGCACGCGCCGCGAGCCCGCCGCCAGGACTCCGGCGAGATCCGTCGACTTTGCCGGAATGTACAGGCTCGCGACGTAGACCTTGAATATCGCGCGGGTTCGAATGCCCGCACCGTTTCGAACCAGCTCCTTGCCATCGATACTGATCTTGTCATCGAGCCTCACGCCTCCGATTTCGGCGGCAATGGCACCGCTGGCGACGAATAGTGAAAAGAGCGCCATGACGATCGGGTTCATTCAGTTCTCCTCGAGGGCATGCAAAACGTAACGATCAATGGGCGACGCTGGAAAGCAACGCATACGATAGTGACGTGAGGACCCCGAGCGAGGAGCAACAGAATCCTCGCGCCCACCTTCGACGCTGGAAAGCGAGCAGATTGGTGCCAGGCGAGGCGCACCGGAGCGAGGGGCCGGAACGTACATGGTGGTACGTGAGGACCCCGAGCGAGGAGCAACAAAGCCTGGCGCCAATATGCGACGCTTATACAGCTTCGAACAGGCCGGCGGCACCCATGCCGGTGCCCACACACATCGTAACCATCCCATACTTCTGCTTCCTGCGCTTGAGCCCATGCACGATGGTCGCCGTGCGCACCGCACCGGTTGCTCCAAGCGGGTGACCAAGGGCGATCGCGCCACCAAGAGGATTGACTTTGGCAGGATCGAGATCGAGCTCCTTCATGACAGCAAGGCTTTGCGCCGCGAAGGCTTCGTTGAGCTCGATCCAGTCGATGCGATCCTGCGCGATGCCCGTCTGGCGCAGAAGCTTCGGGATGGCGGCGATCGGCCCGACACCCATGATCGCGGGCGGCACGCCCCCCACCGCATAGCCCAGCCATCGCGCCAAGGGCTCGAGATCAAGCTCGCGCATGACGCGTTCGCTCACGATGATGGACGCACCGGCGCCATCGGACATCTGCGAGCTGTTGCCCGCGGTCACGGTCCCGCGCGCGGCAAATACCGGCCGCAGCTTGGCCAATCCTTCCGCCGATGTGTCCGGCCGCGGGCCTTCGTCGCGGTCGAACTGCCGCGTGCGGGTGCTCACCTGGCCGGTGGCGAGATCGGGCAGGTCCTCGCGGATCGGATAGGGCGAGATCTCGTTGCTGAACTCGCCGGCGGCCTGGGCTGCCAGCGCCTTTTCATGGCTCGACAGCGCGAATGCATCCTGCTCGGCTCTCGAAACTTTCCAGCGCTCGGCCACCTTTTCCGCGGTCAATCCCATGCCATAGGCAATGCCCAGGTTCTCGTCTTTCGCGAACACCTCCGCGTTCATCGCGACGCGTCCGAGCATCGGGATCATGCTCATGCTTTCGGTGCCGGCGGCAATCATGATGTCGGCTTCACCCGTGCGGATGCGATCGGCGGCGATGGATACCGCGTTGAGGCCCGACGAGCAGAAGCGGTTGATGGTCATGCCGGCGACGGTGTTGGGCAGCCCCGCGAGAAGAAGGCCGATCCGGGCCACATTCATGCCCTGCTCGTACTCCGGCATGGCGCAGCCGACGATCACGTCGTCCACGCGTGCCGGGTCGATGGCCGGCGTTTGCGCGAGCACGCTGCGCAGCACGTGCGCCAGCATCGAATCGGGCCGGGTATGGCGCAACGCACCGCGCGGCGCCTTGCCCACCGGGGTGCGCGTGGCGACGACGATGAAGGCGTCCTGCATCTGGCGGCTCATGGTTTTTCCTGATTTTCGCTTTGAATCGTCTGGCTCAGTTGCCAAATCAGCTAGCGATTCAAAGGTAACGCCACCCGACAAAAGTAGGGGTTCACTTTTGTCGGAACACTAGTTCCGCAGCGGCTTGCCCGTGGCCAGAGTATGGGCAATGCGTTCCTGCGTCCTCGCATCGCGTACGAGTTGCATGAACTCGGCGCGCTCCAGATCAAGCAGCCATTTCTCGTCGACCAGGCTGCCCGGCTCTACATCGCCTCCACAGAGCACGCGGGCCACGCGCAAGCTCACCTCGAAATCGTACGCGGAGATGAAGCCGCCGTCGCGCATGTTGACAAGCATCATCTCCAAAGTGGCGACACCGGTCTTGCCGGCCACCGCAATCTCACGCATCGGCAGCGGAGGGCGATAGCCCGCATCGGCGAGCGCTCTTGCCTGCGATTGGGCGACATGCAGAAGCTCATGCGGATGCAACACCACCACATCGGAGGGCTTGAGATAACCCAGCTCCTTCGCCTCGAGCGCACTCTTGGCGACGCTCGCCATTGCGATGGTTTGAAAGTAGCTGCGCACGAAGGGAAACTGGTCCATCTGGCCGCCATTCGCGCCGCGCCGCGATTCCTGCACGGCGCGCATTGCGAATTCCTTGCAGCCGCCTCCAGCCGGCAGCAAGCCAACGCCTACTTCAACAAGCCCGATGTACGATTCGAGCGCTGCCACCGTGCGATCGCAGTGAAGAATGAACTCGCACGAGCCGCCCAAAGCCATGCCGCGCACCGCCGCCACGGTCGGGACCAGGCTGTAACGCAGCCGCTGCGACGTTTGCTGGAACTTGGCGACCATGCGCTCGACCTCGCTCCATCGCCCGGCCTGCACATCGGGCACCACCGCCTTGAGATTCGCGCCCAGGGAGAAGGGCTCCTTCGTTTGCCAGATGACAAGCCCGCGGAAATCACGCTCGGCGCATTCGATCGCCTGCAGCAAGCCGTCGAGCACGTCCTCGCCGATGGTGTGCGACTTGGATTTGAATGAAACGATCGCGACCTCGTCACCCAGGTGCCACACGCGGACGGCGGGGGTTTCGACGATGGTCGTGCCTTGCGGCCAGCGCTCGGTCAGGACCGGGTCGGGAAAGTGCTGGCGCCGATAAACCGGCAACGATGAACGCGGTTGAAAGCGCTGCCCCGTTGCGCTCCAGGCGCCCTCGGGCGTGTGCACGCCGCTGGCGGCCAGGCCTCGCATCACCCAGTCAGGGAGCGGCGCGCGCGAGAGCGTCTTGCCCGCGGCGATATCCTCCGCGATCCACTGCGCCAGTTGCTGCCAGCCGGCCGCTTGCCAGATTTCGAATGGACCGCTCTGCCACCCGAAGCCCCACCGCAGCGCAAGATCCACATCCCGCGCGTTATCGGCGATATCGCCGAGTTGGTAGGCGCAGTAGTGGAAGAGATCGCGAAAAATCGACCACAGGAATTGCGCCTGCGGACGCGCCAGGGCGCGAAGCTTTTCCAGCCTTTCGCCCAGCGCTTCGATGGCGAGAATCTTCTCAACGTCCGGATCGATGACGGCGCCGGCCGGCCGATATTCGACCGACTTGGCATCGAGCACCTGAATTTCCTTGCCAACCTTGCGAAAGAATCCCGCCTTTGCCTTCTGGCCGAGCGCACCTTTGGCAACGAGTGCGGTGAGCACCGGCGGCGGCGCAAACAATGCGTGCCACGGGTCCTCGGGCAGCGTATCGCGCATAGTCGCGATGACATGCGCCATGGTGTCCAGGCCGACCACATCCGCCGTCCGGTAGGTGGCGCTTTTGGCACGTCCGATGGCCGGGCCCGTAAGCGCATCGACAACATCGAAACTCAATCCGAACGCCTGGGTGTGATGCATGGTGGCCAGCATCGAAAAGATGCCGACGCGGTTGGCGATGAAGTTGGGCGTATCCCTGGCACGCACCACGCCCTTGCCGAGGGTGGTGGTGACAAACGTTTCGAGCTGATCCATGAGTGCCGGATCGGTGCCCGTCTGGGCGATGAGCTCCACCAGATGCATGTACCGCGGCGGATTGAAGAAGTGAATGCCGCAAAAGCGTGGCCGCATTGGTGCGGGCAGCGCCTGTGCCAGTGCTTCGATAGATAACCCGGAAGTGTTCGACGCGAAGATGGCGTGCGACGCGACATGCGGCGCAATCCGCGCATACAGATCGCGCTTCCAGTCCATGCGCTCGGCAATGGCTTCGATCACGAGGTCGCACCCGCCAAGGCTCTTTAGATCGCGGTCGTAGTTGGCAGCGGTGATCGCGCCGCTGCGATCCTTTGTTGCGAGCGGGGCGGGCTCGAGCTTCGCGAGCCCGGCGAGCGCGCGCGCAACGACGTTGTTGGGGTCGCCTTCTTTCGCCGCGAGATCGAAGAGCACCACGGGCACCCCGGCATTGGCAAGATGCGCGGCAATTTGCGCGCCCATGACCCCCGCGCCGAGCACGGCGGCGCGGCGAACCAGGAGCCTGTCGGAGTTACTTTCGCGCATGCGTTGCTTCGTCAGAAAACGACACCGCCAACACCTTCCAGGCAATGCACGAATGCCTGGAGGGCTTGCGGAAACTTACCTGAACCGGTAGTTGATCTGGCCGGACAGAATCACCACATTACTCTTATAGGAGCCGTTGATGAGTCCGGTACCGGGGACGCTGACCGGAGTGCCTCCGACGATGTTGATCGATGGATCCTTCACGAAAATGTAGGCCGCACCGACGTCGATGTTACTCGCAGGCGACAACTTGAATCGCCCCCCTACGGTGAGCCAGGTGCGATCGTTGTCGGGCAGCCGCGGCGTGCGGTCGGTAGAGTTGACCGGAGTCTGATCAAAAGCCACGCCGGCCCGCAACACGATTTTCTCCGCGTATTGATAGTTGATTCCAGCGGACACCCGCCATGTGTCGCGGAAGTTTTCCGGGGTCAGGGAAAGCAGGCTGCCGTCGGAACGCAGGATCCGAAGCTCCTTGATGCTGCTCCAGCCCGTCCACGTGACGTCGGCAAGAATATCGTACTTGTCGTTGATCCGCTGATAGTACGAGAGCGAGGCGGTATCGGGCATCGTGATGTCGAGTTTGATGCCGCCATCGAAAAGCCGCGTCTGATTGATCTGGTTGCTGACGGCGACAACGACGGGGTTGAGAGCGGCCAGCGGGCCGGCAAGCGTCGGAATCGTCGGGTTCTGGAAGTTGGCGTTGCCTACCAGCGCGTACTTGAGCTTCGAGCGATACGCCACTCCGATTCGCGCATCCTCGTTGAAGCTGTAAATCGCGCCGACGTTCCATCCGTACGCGGAGTCATCGGCCGTCACTTTCGACTTGCCATCCAGACCTGAGGTCGCTCCGATGAGCGCAGGGATGACCGCCGCGGGAATCAGGCCCCCCGCGGCGGCCGCAGCGTAGCCCTGCGCCAGCGCGCCGGTGTAGTTGACCGCTTGGGTCAGTTCGGCCTTGAAGTGCTGATAATTCATTCCGGCCCCGAGCCAAACCGCGTCGCTCACCTTGTACGACACCGACGGGTTTACGTTGATCGTCTGGATCTCCGATTTGAGCGCCTGATAACGGCCGATCCAGCCATCGTCGTACTCGGTCTTCAGTCCGAAGGGTGCGTTGATGCCAATGCCGACATGGACCCGGTCGTTGATCGCCGTGGAC
>JANXZT010000162.1 GCA_025355395.1 Betaproteobacteria bacterium | reverse complement strand
CTGCAGGCGCGGCGCAGAATCAGCCGCGCCGCGCCTGCAGCGCCGCGATGCGCAACTCGAGCGGCGGGTGCGAAGCAAACCACGCCATCGCGCCCCGGGGTGAACCGGAAATGCCGAGGGTCTGGATGGAAGCCGGCAGCGCGCCGGGCGCGATGCCGCCGAGCCGAGCCAGAGCATGGATCATCGGTTGGGGCGAGCCCAGGTAGGTCGCGCTCCCGGCGTCGGCGCGAAATTCCCGTCGGCGCGAGAAGTACGCCACGATCAGGCTCGCCAGGATCCCGAACAGGATTTCGCAGGCAAAGACCGTGATGTAGTACCCCATGCCGATCCCGCGCTCGCTGCGAAACAGCGTGCGGTCGACGAAATAGCCCACTACCCGCGCAAAGAACACCACGAAGGTATTGACCACGCCCTGCAACAGGGTCATGGTCACCATGTCGCCGTTGGCAATGTGGGCGATTTCGTGCCCCAGCACGGCCTCGGCCTCTTCCTTGTTCATCGACTGCAGCAAACCGGTCGACACGGCAACCATCGCCGAATTCTTGAAGGCGCCCGTGGCGAACGCATTCGCGTCGCCTTCATAGATCGCCACTTCGGGCGCGCCGATGCCCGCGGTGATGGCAAGGCGGCGCACGGTGTCGACGATCCATACCTCCGATTCGTTGGCCGGCTCTCCGATGACACGCGCACCGGTGCTCCATTTCGCCATCGGTTTCGAGATCAGGAGCGAGATGATGGCGCCGGTGAAGCCGACCACGAACGAAAACGCCAGCAGCGGACCGACCTGGATTCCCTGTTGCATCAGGGCCCGGTTCAAGCCCAGCACATTGAGCACCACCGAGAGAACGAGCACCACCGCGAGGTTGGTGGCGAGAAAGAGGACGGTGCGTTTCATGAGGGATAGGGGACCGGAAATTTTGCGAGGGTCATCTTAACGCGGCGCGATTGCCGCGGGCAATGATCCGGGGCCCGTCTGCTTGCCCCAGGAATCGCGCAGCGTCACCGCGCGATTGAATACCGGCGTCCCGGGCCGGTGATCCTCGACATCGGCGACAAAATAACCGTGGCGCTCGAACTGGAATCGCTCTTCGGGCGCGGCGCTCGAGAGCGCGGGCTCGACATAAGCCGTGATCACGCGCTTCGAATGCACATTGAGGTCATCGAGATAACTGCGTTCGAAAGGCTCTGGCGTGTCGTCGTCGTCCTCACCGGCCACTGCCGCCGGACGCCCTCCCGCTCCGGCGGGCGGCGCTTCGGCGAGCCGTTCTTCGGCGGGGTTGATTACACCGGGAAACGGCACGGCGAACAACCGATCGTACAGCCGGACTTCGGCAGCCACCGCACTGCCTGCGCTGAGCCAGTGGATGTTGCCCTTCACCTTGCGCGCATCCGCACCCGGGGTGCCGCTGCGCGTCGCCGGGTCATACGTGCAATGGACGGCGATGACGTTTCCGGCGCCGTCCTTGTCAACGCCGACGCAGCGCACGATGTACGCGTAGCGCAGACGCACCTCGGCCCCCGGGGAGAGCCGGAAGTATCCTTTCGGTGGCGCTTCCGCAAAATCGTCGCGCTCGATCAGGAGCTCGCGGGTGAACGGCAGTGCGCGCTTGCCGAGCTCGGGGTACTGGGGATGATTCGGCGCGTGCGTCTCCTCGGCGGCGCCTTGCGCATAGTTGTCGATGATGAGCCGGATCGGGTCGAGGATCGCGATGCGCCGCTGCGCGCGCGCATTCAGATCCTCGCGCATGCAATCCTCGAGGACGCTCATGTCGATCCACGAATCGGACTTCGACACCCCGATGCGCTCGGCAAAAAGGCGAAAGCCCTCCGGCGTAAACCCTCTTCGGCGCGCGCCGACCAGAGTGGGCATCCGCGGATCGTCCCATCCTTCGACATGACCGCTCGCGACGAGATCGATGAGCTTGCGCTTGGACAGCACCACATAGGTCAGGTTGAGCCGCGCAAATTCGATCTGCTGCGGCAGCGGGCGCTCGAGCAGGCCACCCTCTGCGAGGCGCTCGATGATCCAGTCATACAACGGGCGGTGATCCTGGAATTCGAGGGTGCAGATCGAGTGCGTAATGCGCTCCAGCGCATCCGAGATGCAGTGGGTATAGTCGTAGAGCGGGTAGATGCACCACTGGTCGCCGGTGCGATGGTGCGTGGCGTGCCGGATGCGATAGATGGTCGGATCACGCATGTTGAAGTTCGGGCTCGCCATGTCGATCTTCAGACGCAGCACGTGCGCGCCATCGGGAAATTCGCCGGCGCGCATGCGGCGAAAAAGATCGAGATTCTCCGCCATCGACCGGTCGCGGTACGGGCTTCCGCGTCCGGGCTGGGTGAGGGTGCCGCGGGAAGCGCGCAGTTGCCCAGCCGATTGGCTGTCGACGTAGGCCAGCCCCTGCTCGATGAACCACTCGGCGAACGCGTACAGGCGATCGTAATAATCAGACGCGTGATACCGGTGCTGCCCCCAATCGAACCCGAGCCAACGCACGGCGCCGGCAATGGATTCCTCGTACCGCACATCCTCGTTGACCGGATTGGTGTCATCGAAACGCAGGTGGCAAAGCCCGTCGTTTTCGGCAGCGAGGCCAAAGTTCAGGCAAATCGACTTGGCGTGGCCGTAGTGCAAGTACCCGTTGGGCTCCGGAGGGAAGCGGGTAATCACGCGCCCGCCGTACTTCCCGAGGCGGAGGTCTTCGGCAATGATGAGCCGGATGAAATTCGACGCGGGCACGCTCGCCCGCGGCACGGCGACGTTCATGCCCGTCCCGGTGGTCGACCCTCGGCCAGGGGCGCGCGAAAATGCGGCGCTGCAACAATCGTCCGTTTGTTCATGAACAAGCGAGCCATGGCGCTCATTCTAACCGGTGGGTCCATGGGCGTCATGGCAGTGTTCCCAGTGCCGGAGATCGGAACCCCGGGAAGCCGCGCGGACCGGGGCGCGCCGGGCAGTAAGAATTTCACGCTCCGGTCGGTTTTCCACAAATCCTGTGGATAGAAGTGTGGATATCTTGTAAATTGATTCGCTAAGTGGTGCGCCGGGTTCAAAAATCGTTGCCGTGCCCAATTTAATGACTGAAAATTATCTTTATTTTACAGCAAGTTGAGTCGATGCGCCAAGGCGCTGCTCGGCCGGGGCTTAAGTGGCTTGGGACGCACGACGGATCCGGCATAAGCCTATGCGCTGGTGATCGCGTCCTGGACAAATGCCCGGTTCTGTCACTCTTGTTCATCCGCAACCGAGGCCAGTGATCGATCTTTTCCGCCGTCCGGAAACACCGCCGGACCCCATTCCCGGGATCGCAGACAACCGCGGCGACACGCCCTCCCCCGTGATCCTGCCGGTCTCGCTACTGGTGAGCTCGGCCCGGCTCATCCTCGAGCGGCATCTGGGGCTCACCTGGGTCAGCGGCGAGATTTCGAACTTCATGCGCGCGACCTCGGGCCACTGCTACTTCAACCTGAAGGACGCGAAGGCCCAGGTGCGATGCGTGTTCTTCCGCCACAAGGCGCAGTTCACCGAGTTCACCCTCAAGGACGGCCTGCAGGTCGAGGTGCGTGCCACGGCCTCGATTTACGAGGCGCGCGGCGAGTTCCAGCTCAATGTCGAGACGGTCCGTCTCGCCGGGGTTGGGGCGCTCTACGAACGCTTCGCCCAACTAAAAGCCCGGCTCGAGGCCGCCGGGTGGTTCGCGGCGCAGCGCAAGCGACCGCTGCCCACCCGTCCGCGGGCGGTGGGCATCGTGACTTCGCTCAAGGCCGCCGCGTTGCGCGACGTGCTCACCACACTGCGCCACCGGTGGTCGGCACTGCCGGTTGTGCTCTACCCCGCCAGTGTCCAGGGGCCCGGCGCGGCGCTGGAGCTCGCGACGGCCATCCGCCTCGCGAATGCGCGCGCTGAGGTCGATGTGCTGATTGTTTGCCGCGGCGGCGGCTCGATCGAGGATCTGTGGCCCTTCAACGAGGAAATCGTGGCTCAGGCGATCTTCGAGTCGTTGCTGCCCGTGGTTTCAGGGGTCGGCCACGAAACCGATTTCACCATTTGCGACTTCGTGGCCGACGCCCGCGCGCCCACGCCGACCGCGGCGGCCACTCTGGTGGCGGCCGATGGCGCGGCCTTGCGCCGAGCCCTTGCGGTGCAGGCCACTCGCTGGCGATCCAATGCGTACCGTGCAATCGAGGCGCGCATGCAGCGCGTCGATCATCTCTCGCGGCGGCTCACGCACCCTGCGGTGCGCCTCGGCGAGCAGCGGCGCCATCTCGAGCGCCTCGCGGAACGGCTGGTCCGCTGCCACGCGCACCACATGGCGGCTCTCGCGGCCCGCGCGACCGCCGTGCGGCAACAGTACACCTGGATGCTGCGGCGGCCGTTACCGCAGTGTGCGCCGCTTGGTGCTGCGCGCGAGGATTTCCTGCGCGGTGCCCGGACGCGCCTCGAGCGAATGGCGATGCGGCTCGCGGGCGCGCACCAGAGTCTCGGGCATCTCAATCCCGGCGCCGTGCTCGAGCGCGGGTACGCCATTGTCGCCGCCGCGGATGGCCGCATCGTGATCGATGCCGCGGAGGTATCGCCCGGTGACGTGGTGCAGCTGACCTTCGCGCGTGGCTTTGCTGGCGCCCGGATAGTGGGGTCAGACACGACTTTTCAAAACAGAGACCCGCTTGCCACCGGCTCCAGGCGGAAAAGTCGTGTATGACCCCACGTTCGCCACGGACCGGCGCCCTCAGGCCTCGTCGGGCTCCGGATCATCCACCGTCGCTGCGCGCATCCTTGATGGCGCGACGAATGGCGGTGCCTGCGCCGCAATCCGTGGCGTGGCGGTGGTCACATCGGCGTTCTGGGCGCGATGCCGCAACGCGTGGTCCATGAGCACAATCGCCATCATCGCTTCGGCGATGGGTGTCGCGCGAATGCCGACACAAGGATCGTGGCGGCCATGCGTATTCACGATGACCGGCCGCCCCGCCTTGTCGATGGAGCGGCGATCGAGCC
>JANXZT010000157.1 GCA_025355395.1 Betaproteobacteria bacterium | reverse complement strand
ACAGGGTGCGCGGCCGGAAATAGTCCAACCGATCGATGGAATGCACCTTGACCTCGCGCACATCGAGGTCGTGCAGGATCCGCAAGGGGATATCGATTCCTGCGGCGCCGGAACTCCACACCCGGCTGTAGAACTCCCCTTGCGTGTGAATGCCTGCCTGACCCACGCCAAGAATGATGTCGCCGGCCTGGATGCCGGCAAGATCGGCGGGACCTTCGGGTGAGACGCGCCCGACAAAAAGGCGGCCTTGCACTTCATCTGCATTGAGCCCGAGCCACGGACGCGCGGGGCCGGGCCGACGACCGGTTTTCACGAGATCATCGAGCACCGGCTTCAACAGATCGATGGGCACAAACATGTTGCCCGGCAGTGTCGTATCGCCGGTCACGGCGTCGCGCACGATCAGGGAGCCGACGCCAAGCAGCCGGCCATCACGTCCGATGAGCGCGGCGCCGCTCCAGTTCCGCGTCGGCGGCGACGTAAAGATTGCCTGCTCGAGCGCGTACTCCCAGTTGGCGGTGAAGGGCCGCCGCGAAACCACGAAGGCAAGCCCGATGTCGTCCCGGCCGCCATGATTGACGATCATGACCGGCTCGCGCTCCTGCACCTTGCCCGATTCGCCGAGCGCGACCGGCGCCAAGTGCGCGGGAACGATGGTGCGCAGCAAACCAAGGCCGGTCGGATGGTCGTAGCCGACGACCTTCGCCGGCAGTGTCCGGCCGCGATGGTCCACGACGTTGACCTCGTCGGCTTCCACGATGAGATAGCCGATGGTAAGAATCAGGCCGTCAGCGCCGATCACGATGCCGGTGCCCTCGCGCTCGGCACCCAGCGATGCGCTACTACGCGCGCCGGGAACAGCGCGGGTGCGCACCTTGACGATGGCACTGAACAGTCGTTCGCCTTCAGCGGTCGGCGACGAGGCAGCGTTAGCATCGACCACGGTATCGGCCGCTTCGACTGGTCTCGCGGCGCCCGCGCTCACCAGCGCCAGGACGGCCGCGAACCACCATGCGCGCATCAAGACGTGCGATCCGCGCGGATGTGCCATTGCAACATCTGTCGCCATTATCATCTCCCGTGACGGGCGTCACCGCGACCCCAAGCGCGCCCGCGGTGCTTGGACCGCAGACCGTTAGGCGAGTCTACGCGTTCGAGAAGAGAATGAATGCGGCGCTTCCTGGCGCCCGTCCGACCGCGATTCTTGCGGGGCGCTCCGTCATACGCCATGATCCGCATTCACGCAGGGTCGGCATCGCCCGCCGAACCCGTGAGCCACGCGGACGACAATCTACCGATGAAGACCGTTCATGCCTCGAAACTTGTGCCACTGGTCGCCGCCATCATGCAGGGCGGTGGATGCAATGGACGCGAAGCCGAAATCGTCGCCCGGCGGCTCGTGGATTCCAATCTTGTCGGCCATGATTCGCACGGTGTGCTGCGAGTCGGCAAATATCTCGAGTGGGTTCGCGACGGAACGTTGCGCCCGAACCAGACCCCTACCATTGCGTTCGAAAGCGACACCATCAGCATCATCGACGGCAATCGCGGCTTTGGCCAGGTGGTGGGTGAGTACGCAGCCGATCTCGGCATCGTCAAGGCGGCCCGGAGCGGCATCGCCATGATCGGGCTCCGCAACTGCGGTCACCTGGGCCGGGTCGGCGATTGGGCCGAAATGGCGGCGAACGCCGGCCAGATCTCGCTGCATTTTCTCAATACGTCGGGTGCGCAGCGCGTAGCGCCCTTCGGCGGCAGTGATCGGCGGCTTTCAACCAATCCGATCTCCATCGGCGTGCCGGTGGCAGGAGGCGACCCGGTGATCCTGGACGTCACCACATCCACGGTGGCGGAAGGCAAGTTGATGCTCGCGATGAACAAGGGTGAGCGCGTGCCCGAGGGCTGGATCATCGACAAGGACGGGCAACCGACGACCGATCCCAAGGATTTCTACGATGGCGGCGCGCTCCTGACCGTTGGCGCCCACAAGGGATCGGGGCTGTCCATCATCACCGATCTCCTGGCCGGAGCCGTGTCGACGGGCCGCAGCTCCGACCCCGCCGATCAGGTGCTGCGCAACAACATGTTATCGATCTACCTTGCACCGGCCGTGTACGACCCCGAGGGCGGCGTCGCCCGCGAGGCGCGGCGTTTCATCGATTGGGTCAAGGGTTCGCCGCCGTCGCGCCCAGGGGCCGAGGTGCTTGCGCCGGGCGATGTCGAGCGCCGCACGCGGGCCGCGCGGCTCGCGGAAGGCGTTCCGCTCGATGATAAGTCGTGGGCGGACCTGTTGGCGGCTGCGGCATCGGTGGGCATCGATGCGGAGCGCGCCGAAGCGCTGATACGCTGATTCCTGGCGAACGGCGAGATCATCATGCGGGCACGTCATTTACCTCTGAACCGTCAGCTCCGCGAACGCGACGGCGCCCCACCGGCATCCCTGCGACCGCGCTCTACCGTCATCCCCGCGACCGCGCTCTACCGTCATCCCTGCGACCGCGACCGCGCTCTACCGTCATCCCTGCGAACGCGACTGCACTCTACCGTCATCCCTGCGAACGCAGGGACCCATTTTGACTTTGAACCGGACCCATTTTGACTTTGACCGGACCCATTGTGACTTTGAACCGGACCCATTTTGACTCTGAACCGCGGCGCATTTTGACGTTGAAGTGCACCCAATATGACGAGAAAAATGGATTCCCGCGTGCGCGGGAATGACGAAGTTTTGTCATGCATTTGCGAAGAAGTCATTTTGTCATGCACTTGCGAAAGATTATTCAAGGAGCACGCATGAAGCGCTGCGCGTCGCTGGTTCTCGGATCCATCCTGCTGTCATTTGCTTCGCTCGCCACGGCGGAGGCGTGGCCCTCGAAGCCGATCAAGTACATCGTTCCGTTCGCTCCGGGTGGCACCACCGATATCCTGGCCCGCACGATCGGCGACAAGCTGTCGGTCGTGCTCGGGCAGCCGGTGATCATCGAGAACAAGCCCGGCGCCGGCGGGGGTGTTGGCGCGGAAGCCACGGCCAAAGCCGCACCCGACGGCTACACCATCATGGGCGGCACCATCAGCACGCATGCCATTAACGCGTCGCTGTATTCCAATCTACCCTACGACCCGGTGCGGGATTTCGTGCCGATCACCCTGATTGCACGGGTGCCCAACATGCTCGTGATCAATCCGGCCATTCCTGCGAAAGATGTCAAGGAGCTGATTGCGCTGATGAAGGCGCGACCTGGCACGTTCACATTCGCATCGAGCGGCAATGGCACTTCCCAGCATCTTTCCGGCGAGCTGTTCAAATCGATGGCAGGTGTCGAGATGCAGCACATCCCGTACAAAGGCAGCCCGCCGGCACTGCAG
>JANXZT010000155.1 GCA_025355395.1 Betaproteobacteria bacterium | reverse complement strand
TCCCCTTGTCTTCCAGCATCGCGGCGCGCTTGTCGGTAAGCCACACGACCGGCTTGGCGATCGCTTGCGACGGTGACGGGACCTCGGGCGGAGCCAGTGCAGCGAGGCGCGTGGCGCGAATCTGTGCCGCACGTTCGGCCGGAGCCAGTTCGGGTTGGCCGTCCACCAACGTCTCGAAAATAGACAGGAAGTTGGCGGTGCCGCTTTGGTGCGTCGCGCCGTAGCCCTTGATCAGCCGCTGGCATTCGGCGATTTCCAGTGCGAGGTCGAGGTCGCTTGCCCCCGTAGTGCAGATCGCGGAGAGCCAGCGTTCGATCAGCCGGTGTTCCTCGTGATAGCGATACGTGCCGCGGCGAAAGCGCTTGAGCCAGGCGAGCGAACGCAGCATCAGGTAGCCGCTCACCGTCGTGGTTTTGACGTGCATTCCGACGCTGAAGGATCGGCCCTTCGCCCACGCGAGTGCGTGGCGCGCGAGACTGCGCGGCAGCACCGAGCACAATTCATCGATGCCAGGCTTCAAGAACTCCACAATCACCAGCGGCTCGCCGGCCTTGGCGTCGACTTCGGCGCGCACCCGCGCCAAGCGCGCGGGGCGTGTCTTCAGGTCGGCGACGCGGATCAAATCTTCGTAGCTCATCCACAGCGCTAGATAACGCCCGGTCTCGTTGGTGAGCCGATAGCCGCCGGGACCGCCGCCGCCGCCGCGGTCGATGCGGAGCACGGGCTCGAGCCGATCGAGATAGGATTCCGCATAAGCCGCGTCCTGGTAATCCGTGAGACGCGCAACACCTTCCTCGAGCATGTGATGGCACGCCGGCGGGAACGTGCTGCGCACTCGCTCCGGCAAGGAACTCGCTGGTGGATGGGGCTTGCCCCGCCCGCGCTTTTCCTCGGAGCGCGGCTTGCTTTGCCCTTCCCCTGACGCGCGGGCATAGCCTGCCGCGAATCCGCGCAGCGAAGCTTCGGCGCCCTTTCCGCGTTTGCGTATGGCGGCTTCGCAGGCTTCGCGCGTGAGCGGGAGTGCGCCAGTGCCTGCGATGGCGCCGAAGAGAACAGCGTTGATGATGGTACCGGACTTACGCGCCAGTTCCGCCATGTCGAACAGCACGGCGCGTCGGGCCAGCTCCCGCGTCGCTAGGTAGAGTTTGTCTTCGTCGAAGCGACCGTCGCCCATATTCGATTTCTCGGCGATCGAATAAATACGATGTGAGGAAGCGACCAGTACGGTGCGGCCTGGGCTGACGAAACCATTTTGCATGGCACGCCCGGCTTCGACGAATTCGGACGCGGCCATGATGTCAATATTGCCGGGCGACGGCGTGAGGGCCAGCACCGGGTGTCGTCCGGCGAGGCGCTCCGCGCTCACGGGATATATCTCGACGTAATAAGTGGTGGCGCCAGTCCGCTGCGCAACGCCGGGAATCGACGTGCTTTGCACGGGGAAGCCCTGCGCGGTGGCGGCATCCACCAGCCAGTCGGCGAGCACGCCGCCGCCTTCGCCGCCTAACGCGGCAATGAGGATCGTCAGTGGCTGCGCGGTGAGGCGACCGGCATCCTGCAACGAAGGGGCTTCTGCCATCGCTCTACGCGGGCGCCAGCCAGCCGATGACCGTTCCGCGCAGGCGTGCCAGCAGCCGGTCCCAGCCGTTAGGATTCTGCACAATGTCGGCGCGGTAGAACGATGGGCAGAGCGCGGCCGCATGCGCTACCTCGCCGCACAGTCCGCAGCCGACACATCCGTTGTTGACGTGCGCCACCGGGTCGGTGCGCAAGGGGTCGGGATTGGGTTTGATCGTGAGCGACGGACAGCCCGAGAGCCGAATACACGAATGATCGCCCGTACAAACATCGTCGTCGATACCGAAGCGTTCGCGCACGACGCGCTCGCCGTTACCGAGTTTCTGCGCGTTGATCGGCCGGATGCGACGCTGGCGCTCGAGCTGGCATTCGCCTTCCGCAATGATCACCTTGAGGCCCTGATACGACGTGGACATCGCGCTTTTCAGCGTTCTCGCCATATCGGCGACGCGATAGTTATTGACAGTCTTCATCCAGCGCACGCCGAGTCCGGTGAGCGTCTTCTCGATGCCCATATCCTTAGCCTTGTCATCCGCCTGGTGCTTCGAGGATGGGATGTTCTGCGTGCCAGTGGCCGCGGTGTAGCCGTTCTTCATGATGACCAGGATGCCGTCGTCCTGATTGAACACGGCATTGGCCACACCCGACGTCAGTCCGTTGTGCCAGAAACCTCCGTCGCCCATGATCGTGACGGTGCGCTTGCCGAACATCGGCTGGATCGCCGAGTTGGAGGCAAGTCCCAAGCCGTAGCCGAGCACGGTGTTGCCGATGTTGAACGGCGGCAGCGTGGAAAACGTGTGGCAGCCGATGTCGGCCGAGACGTGAAACTTGCCGGACTCGCGCTCCACCAATTTCATCGCCGAGAACACCGGGCGTTCGGGACAGCCAATGCAGAATCCCGGCGGGCGCGCGGGAACCGGCGCGCCGAGTAGCTCCGCGGCTCTTTGCTTCGGTGCCACGAGGCGTTGGAACACGTGCCGGATGGCATCGGTGTCGAGGCCGCGGGGCGCGATCGATTCGATCCAGCGCGCGACGCCGGTCAGCACGACTTCGCCGGTGTATTCACCGGCCATGGGGAGCACATCCTTGCCGTGCACTTTCGTTGCGTCGACCTCAAAGCGGCGCAACGTCGCGAGCAGCGCCTCCTCCAGGTAAGCAGGCTGACCCTCCTCGACCATCAGCACGGCGCGCTTCCCCGTGCAGAACGCGACGATCTCCTCCGGAATGAGCGGATACGTGACGTTGAGGCAGTAGATCGGAATCTGCGTCGCGCCGAATGGATCGGCCAATCCCAACTGCTGCAGAGCGCGGACGGTGACGTTGTACATGCCGCCTTGGCAAACGATGCCGACATCCGCAAAGTGCCCCGCGAAAAATTCGTTGAGCGCATTCTCGTGGATGAATTTCACCGCTGCTGGCCAGCGCACGTCGATCTTGTGCTTTTCCTGAGCGTAGGTGGCCGGAGGCAGGCAGATGCGGCCGTAGTCGAAGTCAGGATGTTCCAGCAGATGCTTGCGCGAGATGAGCGGCGCCTGGTTGTCCCGCGTCTCGAAGGCACCGTGCACGTGACACGCGCGGATGCGCAGTTCGAGGAATACCGGCGTGCTCGACGCCTCGGACAATGCGAAACCCTGGTCCACCATGTTGACGATCGTCGGCAGGTTGGGGCGCGGGTCAAGCAGCCAGATTTGCGACTTCATGGCGAACGCGTGCGTCCGCTCCTGGATGATGGAGGCTCCCTCACCGTAGTCCTCCCCGATCACGATCAGCGTGCCACCCTTGACGCCCGCAGAGGCCAGGTTCGACAGCGCATCCGACGCTACGTTGGTGCCGACCGTGGACTTCCAGGTCACCGCCCCGCGCAACGGATAGTTGATCGACGCTCCCAACATTGCCGCCGCGCCCGCTTCGGACGCGTTGGTCTCGACGTGGATGCCAAGCTCGTCCATGATGTCGCGCGCATCGTTTAGCACGTCCATCATGTGCGACACGGGGGCACCCTGGTAGCCGCCGACGTAGGACACGCCCGCTTGCAGCAGCGCTTTGGTCACGGCCAGAATGCCCTCGCCGTGGAAGACCTGTCCGTTGCCGAGTTTCAGCGACTCGACTTCGGCTTTGAACGACCGTTCCATGGTGGTGGACTCCTTAAGCGCAAGCGCAACAGGCTTGCTAAGAGACCTGCGAAATCGGGTCCCTGCAAAATCATCTTAACGTTGGTTCAAAAGGATAGGAAATTCAACCGTATCACGTGGTCCGGTCGGGTGGCAAAAGGGTTGCGGGATTCGCCTGTAAGGTTGCGCGGAAGCGTTCGGTGGGTAGGTTGATGGCCGGCCGACGTTGGAGGAGCGATAGCGAGGTGGGGGAACCCCTGCGGCCAGACGTGGCGGGGCGAAGCTCGGCCGGCGTGCATGCGGGAACACGACTTGGTCGTGCGCAGGCGCGTGCCCGGACCGTTGGCCGTATGGGCGCTGGCCTGCGCCGCGAGCGGCGGCGAAGGCGGGTGGGCCGCGCGCCCGAGGGCAGTCACCGGCGCGCGATCTGGGGAGTTGGGCGCGAGCACTCCATGGTAGCGGTGGCGGTGCCGGCGCGGTGGGGGAGTGTGGCCAGCCGGTAATGAACGTGGGCGTTGAGCGCGGGGACAAGACCCACTGGTGCAGCGGCAGCGGCGGAAACACTGCATCTGTCAGATGCGCCGCCAACGCGGCCATGCGCCGGGCATGGCACGAGGGGCACACCCCGCGCCCCTTGCAGGAGAAGGCGATCAGGACATCGCGTCCGCAGTCCCCGCAGCCGGCGCGGGCGAAGCCGTGGGCGAGGGTGCCGCATTCGAGGTAGTGATTGACACCAGAAACCGATCGCACGAGTGCAACGCTCGCGGTTGGGGTGTGCACGGCAAGCGAGCGGTGTCATCGGAAATGAGGTTGGACGGGGCGCCATGACGGCAGCCGGCGCTACAATGCGCGTTGCCCGCGCGCACCCATCGGAGGCCCGCGCCCGAACCCGCGGAGGAGAACAATGACTCGTCGTTCCGGACCTGCGACCCGCCCCACGGTGGCGCCTTTCGCTTTCGCCGCGCTGGTCACCGCTTTGCTCGCCATGCCCGCGGCTGCGGAAACGGTAACGGTCATCACTTCGTTTCCCAAGGAACTGACGGCCGCGTACAAGAAGGCCTTCGAGGCGAAGTACCCGAACGACAAGCTCGAGATCCTGAACAAGAACACCGCCGCGGGAATCGCGTTCGTCCGCGAGCAGCCTGCAGGCAGCCGGCCGGAGATCTTCTGGGCATCGGCGCCGGACGCGTTTGAGGTGCTGGCGTCGTCGAAGCTGTTGCAGAAGACGGACGCGCAGAATCCCGCGGTGCCGGCCAAGATCGGCAACTATCCGATCAACGATCCCGAGGGGTTCTACCTGGGCCAGGCGCTCGCCGGCTACGGGATCATGTGGAACACGCGCTACCTCGCCGCGAACAAACTGCCCGAGCCGAAGGAGTGGGCCGATCTCGCAAACCCGGTCTATCACGGGCACGTCGCGATTTCGAGTCCGTCGCGGTCGGGCACGACGCACCTCACCGTCGAGACGATCCTCCAGGGCGAAGGTTGGCCGAAGGGCTGGGGGCAACTCCTCGCGATCGCCGGCAACTGTGCGGTGATCACCGAGCGGAGCTTTGGTGTGCCTGACGGTGTCGCGAGCGGCCAGTTCGGTGTCGGGCTCGTGATCGATTTCTTCGGTCTCGCCGCGAAGAACTCCGGGCTGCCGGTGGAGTTCATCTATCCGTCGGTCACATCGATCGTGCCGGCAAACATCGCACTCGTCGCCGGCTCCAAGGCACCCGAAGCTGGCAAGCGGTTCATCCAATACACGCTGTCCGACGAAGGGCAGGCGCTCTTGCTCGACAAGCAGATCAGCCGTTTGCCCGTGCTGCCCGCGACGTACGCGAAGGCGCCCGCAGGTTACCCCAATCCCTACTCCGGAAAGATCCAGGCCAAAGTCAACTTCGATTCCAACCTTTCCGAATCGCGCTATTACGTCGTGGTCGCGCTGTTCGACCAACTGGTCACGTTCCGCCACAAGGAACTCGTCGCGGCGACCAAGGCGATCCAGGACGCGCAGAAGCGGCTCGGCGCGCGGACGAGTCGAGAGCTCGACGAGGCTCGGCGACTCGCATTCGCGCCGCCGGTCGACGAGAAGCAGGCCGCCGATCCCGCGCTGCTCGCGGCGTTCCGGGCAGACAAGAAGGATGCCGACGCGTCGAAGCGCCGCGCGCAAGTCGAAGAGGAGTGGGCGTCGAAAGCCAAGGCCAATTACGCGAAGGCAACCGAACTCGCCAACGCCGTGAAGTGACACGAGGGCAATCGGCGGTGCGTCCGTCCCCAACGTGCGCTCCTTCCCGTTGCGCCCAATGAGCGCGGCCCTTCGTCTGACGCGCGCGGCGCCGGCCGGCGGCGGTGGCGCATGGTTGCTCGCGCTGCCAGTTGTCACATTCATCGTCGTCTTTCTCGCCTGGCCGGTCGCGACGGTGCTCTACACGGCGTTCGCCGATGGCCAGGGCGGCTTCACCACGGGGCACATCGGAGCGTTTCTGTCGATCTCGCTGATGCGCGAGGCGTTCGTCAACAGCGTGATCGTGGCAATCGGATCGGTCGCGCTCGCTACGTTGATCGCCGTTCCGCTCGCCTACCTCACGGCGCGCTTCGAGTTCCGCGGCGCCGCGCTGGTACAAACGCTGGGCGTGCTGCCGCTCGTGATGCCGCCGTTCGTCGGCGCGGTGGCGCTGCAGCTGCTGTTCGGCCGTAACGGCTCGATCAATCTCCTGCTGGGCGACGCATTCGGAATTCGCATTCCCTTCATGGAAGGCCTGAACGGGGTCATGTTCGTCGAGGGCCTGCACTATTTTCCGTTCATCCTGTTGAACTTGGTCGCCGCGCTCGGGAACATCGACGGCGCGATGGAGGAGGCGGCGCAGAACCTCGGCAGTCACGGCTTCCGGCTGTTTCGCCGCGTCGTGTTCCCGCTCGCCGCGCCGGGATTCGTCGCCGGAGCCGCGCTGGTGTTCGTCAAGGTGTTCGACGATCTCGGCACGCCGCTAGTCCTCAACGTCACCAACATGCTCGCGCCGCAGGCCTACCTGCGCATTACTTCGGTCGGTATCGAGGACCCGATCGGCTACGTGATCGCGCTGGTCATGGTCGTGTTCTCGATCGCGGCGCTCGCGCTGTCGGCGCAGATCACCAAGGGGCGCGACTACGCGACCTTGACGCGCGGCGGGACGGCATTGCGCAAGCGGCCGCTCACCGGCTGGAACGCGATGCTGGCGTACGGGTGGGTACTGCTCGTGCTGGCCCTCGTGCTCTCACCTCACCTCGGCCTCCTGTTGCTGTCGCTCGCGAAGGTGTGGAGCTTCTCGGTGCTGCCGGACGGATACACGCTGCAGCATTTCGCACTCGTGCTTACCGACTCCAGTCGCATGATCGGCAACACGCTGCTCTACTGCACGCTCGCGGCCGGTATCGATGTCGTCCTCGGCACCGCGATCGCGTACCTGCTGCTGCGCACGCGGCTGCCCGGCCGGCAATGGCTCGACTGGGGTGCAAGCGCGGCGCTGGCGATCCCCGGCATCGTGCTGGCGATCGGTTTCCTGCGGGCATTCCGCGGTCTCGAGCTGCCCCTGATCGGCGGCGCACTGACGGCGAGCTGGATCGCGATCATGCTCGCCTACGCCGTGCGCCGGCTGCCGTACGCCGTGCGTTCGTGCGTCGCCGCGTTGCAGCAGGTGCATGTCTCGCTGGAGGAGGCGGCGCAGAACCTGGGCGCCAACCGCCGGCGCACGGCGCGCCGCGTCGTGATTCCGCTGATGATGGGCGGCATCCTCGCCGGCTTCGTGACGAGCTTCATCACGGCCGCGGTCGAACTCTCGGCGACGATCCTCCTCGCGACGACCGAATCGCAGGCGCCGCTGTCCTACGGAATCTACCTCTACAACCAGAGCATCGCGACGCGCGGGCCGGCGGCGGCGTTGGGAGTGATCGCCATCGTGATTGTCGCGCTCGGCACGTACCTGTCGCACCTGCTGCTCGAAGCGCGCGCCGGCGGCGCGAAATTCGCGGTGGACACGGAGTGACAATGGTAGCGTCGACGATGGAAACACCGCGCGCCACCGGCGTCGGCATCGACATCGAAAACGTCAGTCTCGCTTACGGCAAAACCGTCGTGCTGCGCGACGTTTCGCTCGTGATTGCACCGGGCGAGTTCTTCGCTCTGCTGGGACCGTCGGGATCGGGTAAGTCGACGCTGCTGCGGCTCCTCGCCGGGTTCAATCGCGCAAACGCGGGTCGGGTGCGGATCGGCGGCGTCGACGTCGTCGAACTGCCGGCATGGAAGCGTGACGTCGGCATGGTGTTCCAGAATTACGCGCTGTGGCCGCACCTCACCGTCGCTGAAAATGTCGCGTTCGGGCTCGAGGAGCGCCGCTGGCCGCGCGAGCGCATCCGACAGCGAGTGCGCGACATGCTGGAATTGGTGAGCCTCGCCGGGTTCGACGACCGCCGCCCGGGCCAGCTCTCGGGCGGACAGCAGCAACGCGTGGCGATCGCACGCACGCTCGCCATCGAGCCGCGCGCGCTGCTGCTCGACGAGCCGTTGTCGAACCTCGACGCAAAACTGCGCGCATCGACCGGCCTCGAGCTGAAGCGACTGCAGCGGCGGCTGGGAATCACCACCGTGTTCGTCACGCACGACCAGCAGGAGGCGATGACGATCGCCGACCGTCTGGCCGTGCTCGACCAGGGCGTGATCCAGCAGGTGGGCACGCCGCGCCAGCTTTACGACGCGCCGGTGAACCGGTTCGTCGCCGAGTTCGTCGGTTCGATCAACCTCTACGCGGGAAAGATCGAAGACGGGGCGGCCGGCGCATGCACCGTGAGCGTCGAGGGCCTCGGCCGCGCGCGCGTGCGGCCCGACCGCGCCACCGCCGTTACAGCAGGGGCCGGCGGGATGGTGGCCGTCGCGTTCCGTCCGCACGCGGTGCGGCTCGCCGGGACGACGCCGGTCGAGGGCCTCGCGTTCGATGCCGAAATCGGCACGACCGAATTCCTCGGCGAGTTCGTTCGGTACGAGCTGGCGGTCGGTGCGCTGCGCGTGGTCGCCGATCTGCCGCACGCGCGCTTCGTCGAGGCACTTCTGCCCGGCGCGCGCGCCCGCTTCGTGGTTTCAGCCGGGGAAATCGTCGTCCTCGCCGATCCGCCGCGCTGACAGTTTCGCCCGGCAGGGACCGCTCGCGCGGCATTGCACGATATCGCTCGTCAGAACATCAGCGGATCATCTCGATCCTCGCCACCGTCTGCACGCTGCTGATCGCGTTTCCCGTAGCCTGGTACATCGCGAAGGTCGCGCGTGGCCGGGCAAAGTCGGTACTGTTCGTCCTCTGCCTGATCCCGTTTTGGGTCAGCGAGACCGTGCGCACGCTGGGCTGGATGATCCTGTTGCGCGAATCGGGTGTGCTGCCGCGGCTCCTGGTCGACCTCGGAATCACCGCGGTGCCGCCCGAGATGCTCTGTCACGACGCGACGATCCTGGTCGGCCTCGTCTACACGTCGATGCTGTTCA
>JANXZT010000140.1 GCA_025355395.1 Betaproteobacteria bacterium | reverse complement strand
GGAAGAGATGTTCAAGTCACTCGTCCTGTTCTATCTCGTTCGCCAAGCGAGACTCACCTATTTTCTGGACGGCGCAATCTACGGATTCGCTTCGGGTATCGGCTTTGCGATTATCGAAAACCTGCGATACACGCAACTCTTTCCCGAAAACCCCTTCGCGCTGGTCATCGTCCGGGATTTTTCGTCTGCACTGGCGCACGGAACCGCAACGGCGATGACCGGCATCGCACTCGGTGGATTCGTTCCTTCGGCACGAGGCAGTCGCGGCATGCGCAACGTGCTGCTGGGCTTCGCGGCGGCGATGACGTTGCACTACCTCTGGAACAATCTTGCGTTTTATTCAACGCTCGGCCGGATCGTCACCGAGTGGATTTTTGTCGGCGTCGGCTTGGCGGGCGTGGCGCTCATCGCGTCAGCCATCCTGTGGGGCTTGCGACGCGAGCGCTTTCAGCTGCTGGAGTCGCTCGGCTTGAAGGTAGGTGTCTCCGAGGAAGAGGCAAGCGTGGTGCAGCACATGGGCGATCTGAATCGGTTGCTCGCACCGATCGAGCAGCAATTCGGCAAGGTCAAGCGCAAGCACGTCGCCGAGTTCCTGCATCTCGAAGCGCAACTGGGGCTCACGCGACAACGCGAAGCCAGGACCACCGACGCCACGTTGCGCGCGGAGCTCTCGGCCCAGGTCGCCAGGATCGAGCAGCAGCTCAATCGGAAGCGTCGCAACGTCGGCGTGTACGTCATGCTTTACGTGCGCTCCATCTTTCCCGCGACCAGGTGGTCACTCTGGGCGCGCCTTGCGCAAACGTTGGAGAAGCACGCTTCACACAAGGGCAATGTATGGAGCACGCTGGACGGACGGCTTTCCGCGGACTTGATGCCGGGTGAAGGGTTGTACGCGCGTCTGCGCTCCGGGCTTGACGCGCGGGCGCGAGCTGCCCTGCCTTCGATGGAGCACGTGCACGAACTGCCCGAAGCATTGCAGAAGTGCATGCATTGGGTGATGAAGGAAGTGACCGTGACGGCGCAGCATGTAGCGGCGGGGCTTGGGCACCATGAAACGCACGCTCACGACATGCTGAAGGATCTCGTGGCCCGGGGGTTGCTGCACCACCATGTAACCCGGGATGGGCAGGTCACATTTCGGACGCGCGTCGTCACCGAAGACAAGCAAGCCGCTGGCCCGCATATCTGGCGCTCCAGCGCGCGACGAACGGCATCGCACTCATGAAGGAATTGACTGGTGAATTGCTTTTTCGATGACAACGTGGCGCGCGGAGTCTGCCGCTTTTGTGGCCGGGCCGTGTGCAAAGACCACGCCACGAAACGCATGCCGTACATCGCAACCGTTTATGTCGGCGCGGAAAACACACCCAAGGCTGTCGTGATCGCCGATTCGATCTGGTGCGGGGTCTGCAAACCCGAAGCCGAGCCGGTACCGATGCCGGAAATTTACTAGAAGTCCCTACCGCCGCTCCAGCCACCAGAGCATCGACGCTGCCACCGCGACGAACATCGCCAACGGAAACACCGCGGAAAAAAGCGGGGGCCAATCGTTCAGTACTCCAAGGTTGGTGAAAAGGCGCCCCAGAAGAAAGAACGCGAGCCCCAGCATGGTGCCCGCAAAAATGCGCAAGCCCACGCCGCCGGAGCGCCGCTGCAAGTACGCGAACGGGAGCGCCAGGATCATCATTACCACAACGGCGGCGGGATAGAACACCTTGTTCCAGAAAGCGATCTCGAAGCGGCTCGTCTTTTGCGCACTGCCGCCAAGTAGGCGCATGTTGTCCCACAGCGTATTGAGCTCGAGGCGTTCGGGCGCCACCTGATACACCGTGAGCAGGGACGGCCGCAGGATCGTATCCCACGGGAGCGTGGCGGTCTCGCTCACATGCGTTGCATCCGTGCCGATCTCCGTGGTTCGAACATTGTTGAGTTTCCAGCGGCCATCGTCGCCGTACTTGCCGGATTCGGCGACCCGAAGCGAGCGCAGGTGCATGTCGCCATCGAACTCGTAGATACGTACGCCGATGAGGCTCGTGTCCGCCAGCACGCCCCGGATATTCACGACAGTCCGATCCTGCTTGAACCAGAAGCCTGAGCGGAATTGCTGCGCGACCACGCGCTGTGCTTCGCCGCGCACCTGCGCTCGAAGATGCTGCGCCAGCCGCTCGGCTGGCGGCGCTACATATTCGCCGGCGAGGAACGTCGCGATGGCAACCGGAATGCCAACGCGGATCAGCGCCCACGTGACCTGCAGGAGCGATGCGCCCGACGCCCGCATGACCGTGTATTCGGAGTTCGCGACGAGCTCGGACATGGCGAAGAGCGTGCCGATGAGCGCCGCCACCGGAAAGAGCTCGTACATGCGCGAGGGCATTTGCAGCGCCACGAACAATGCGGCGCTGGTCAGTGTGTAGCCGCCGCGGCCGACGTCGCCCAATTCGTGAATCAGGTCGAAGAACGCGAACAGCGCAACGAGGGCGACAAAGATGAACATTACCGCCGCCAGGACTTCCCGCCCGATGTAGCGAGTCAGGATTTTCATGCGCGGGTCTCGGCCCGCCGTGGCAGCAAGCGCGTGAGCCAGGGGATTGTTTGCCGTCCATTGAAAAGCACCAACGCCAGGATCGCGGCAAGGGCATGGGGCAGGATAAGACCGACCCAGAACTGCAGCCGGCCCTGCGCGATGAAGCTCTGGACGATGTTGAGGCAGTTGCTGTAGACCATGTAAAGAAGGGCCGCCGTGACCAGGTTGAAGGAGCGGCCCAAGCGCGGATTGACGTAAGCCAGCGGCACCGCGAGCAAGGTCAGGATCAGCGCCGAAATCGGCACCGAAAGGCGCCAGAACAGCTCGGCCCGCTCAGGTCCGCCGGGGCCGGCAACCAGGGTCGGTGTGGGCAGCGCCTTGGTCGAGGCGGGAATGGCTCGCTGCTCGGCCGGCTCGATGCGGCGTCCGAGGCTCTGGAATTCGACGACCCGAAAATCCGCGGACCCCGGCGTACCTTCGTAACGCCGGCCATCCTCCAGCACGATGAACCGGTCGCCGTTGGGCATATCGCGCAGGGCGCCTGACGATGCCACCGTGGTGACGTCGCGGCCGTCGTCGACCGAATGCAGGAAAACATTGCGAATCGTGCCGTTGAGCGGATTGAGGCTTTCGATGAAAACAACCAGATTCGCGCGGCGGAATTCCTTGAACAGCCCGGGTGCGACCAGCACGAACTCATCACGCGTCTCGAGTTGGCGCTCGTATTCCAGCTTGCGCTGCTCGGCCCACGGCGAAAGGAAAAGCGAGAGCCCCAGGATTGCCAACAGGAACGGCGTCGCAAACCATAGTATCGGCCGCAACCAGGCCACGGGGCTCAAGCCGGAGGACGTCCAGACAATCATCTCGCTGTCCCGATGCCAGCGCGAAAGCGTCAGCAGCACGGTCAGGAACAGCGTGACCGAAAGCAGGATATTGAAGTAGAAAAGGGCGTTGAAACCGAGGAGCGCAACGATCCCCTCGGGCGCGACAGCGCCGCCGGCAGCCCGTGCCAGCAGGCGCAACACCAGGTTGGTGAAAAGGATGGCGAGGAGCACCACGAAGAGCCCGACCGCAGTCGCGGTCAGTTCCCGCACCAAACTGCGACGAAAAATCATGACGTCGGGAGAATTTTGACTTTATTTGCCCTTTTTGCCGATAATGCGGGCCTGTGCGCCTTAGGGCCAAGAAAGGCAACGTCAGGGAGCGGTGGGAGCGATGGAATTTACCATAAAAAGTGGCAGTCCCGAGAAACAGCGAAGCGCCTGCGTGGTAGTGGGCGTCTTTGACAACCGCAAGCTTTCGCTGTCATCCGAGCTGATCGACCGCGCGTCGAACGGTTATATCAGCGAAATCATCCGCCGTGGAGACATGGAGGGGAAGCTCGGCAGCACCCTTCTTTTGCACAATGTTCGCGGGACCCTCGCCGACCGGGTGCTGCTGATCGGCCTGGGTAAGGAAAGGGATTTTCGTGACAAGGAGTTCCGCAGCGCGATCAAGACCGCGGTCAAGCTCCTTAACGAAACGGGCTCCTATGAGGCGGTTCTTTACCTGACCGAGGAAAAGGTAAAGCGCCGCGAGGTCGCGTGGCGGGTGGAGCACGCCGTGGTGGTGGCCATGGAATCGGTTTACCGCTTCGACCAGATGAAAAGCCAGCCGACCGAAGTCCGCCGGCCGTTGCGCAAACTCACGCTTTCCGTTCCCCAGCGTTCCGATCTCGCGGCAGGCGAAGCCGCAGCGGCGCGGGGGCTCGCCATCTCGCACGGCATGGAACTCGCGCGCGACCTCGGCAACCTGCCGGGGAATGTGTGTACGCCGACGTATCTCGGCGAGCGCGCGCAACAACTCGCGCAGGAGTACCCGGACCTCAGGGTCACGGTGATGGAGCGCCCGCAAATCGAAGCGCTGGGCATGGGCTCTTTCCTTTCCGTGACCAATGGCAGTGAGCAGCCGCCGCGGTTCATCGTATTCGAATACAACATGAGCCCGCGCAAGTCGAAGCCGGTGGTGCTGATCGGCAAGGGCATTACTTTCGATACGGGCGGCATCTCGCTGAAGCCCGGCGCCGACATGGATCACATGAAGTTCGACATGTGCGGCGCTGCGAGCGTGTTCGGCACGCTTCGCGCGATCATCGAGCTCAAGGCCAAGGTCAATGTGGTCGGCTTGGTGGCTGCCTGCGAAAACATGCCATCGGGACGTGCCACCAAGCCCGGTGATATCGTAAAGAGCATGTCGGGACAAACCATCGAAGTGCTCAACACCGACGCCGAAGGCCGGCTCATTCTGGCCGATGCGCTCACCTTTGCGGAGCGTTACGAGCCCGAGGCGGTGGTCGACATCGCCACACTCACCGGCGCCATGGTGATCGCGCTGGGGCACATTGCTTGCGGCGTTTTCAGCAACAACGATGCCCTTGCCCGCGCCATCATCGCGGCCGGCGACGATGCCTACGACCGGGGTTGGCAAATGCCGATCTGGGAGGATTACCAGGAGGGTCTCGACAGCAACTTCGCCGATTTTGCCAACATCGCCGGGCGTGCGGGTGGAAGCATCACGGCGGCCTGCTTCCTGTCGCGGTTTGCGCGCAAGTTCGATTGGGCGCATCTCGATATCGCCGGGGTCGCGTGGAAAGAAGGCAAGGAAAAGGGCGCGACCGGGCGTCCGGTGCCGATGCTCACTACCTGGCTCTTGTCGCACACGGCGGCCACACCGTGATGCGCGCCGGCTTGTCGTGACGACCATCGATTTCTATACCCACTGCGCCGATCCGCTCAAGATTGCGATCCGGATCGTCGCCAAGGCGTGGGCGCAGCACGGGTCCGTGCGCATTGTCACCGCGGACGATGCGATGACGGCCACGCTCGACAGCCTCCTCTGGCAGTGGCCGGCGACCGGTTTCATGCCGCACTGCCGGCTGGAAAGTGCGCTCGCGGCGGACACGCCCATCCTCGTCGATCATGCGGCCGAGCATCGTGGCCCAACCTCGGTGCTCGTGAACCTCCAGCCCGCACCCCCGTCGTTCTTCGCCCGGTTCGAACGCGTGGCCGAGATCGTCGGCGACGACGCGCAGTCGGTTGCGGCGGGGCGCGAGCGCTGGAAATACTACAAGGAACGTGGCTACGACTTGCGCTCGCACAATCTCGGAGATCGCGCGTGAGCAACGGTGACCAGACCGTCGAAGCAGACACGGGGGCGTTTGGCTATCCTGTGTTGCAGGCGCCGAATACGTGCCCAGCCGTCGTGGGAGGTTAAAGGTGTCCACCGCGCGCCAACTCCTGGAAGAAGTCGATGCGCTGATGCGCCGCAATCGTGGTGCGGCAGAAGGTGGGGCGCGCGAGCCGCAGGGCAAGGACTCCGCCGCGATCAACCAGGCGATCGATGCCGCAGAGCAGGTCGAGATCGATCGACTCGATGCCGCGCGCGACAGCCGGCGTCAAGGCCCGGCGGCGATGGATGCATCGGCGAAGAGCGAAGTCGTAGCAGCTCGCCTTTCGGATTCGTTGCCGGATACCGAACGGCGCGAGGCTGCTGGCCCGGATGATATTCCTCTCCTGACCGATGTGGCTGACGCGCAGCGCTCCCATGATGCGGGCGACGCGGCAGTTTCCGCCAGCTACGCGTCGTCTCCGCAACCATTGCAACAGTTCGACGACGTGCCCCTGCTGACCGATGCCGTCGATGAGAGTGATGCGCTCACGTTTATCGACCTGCCCGAGGGCGCCGACGAGCCGTGGCCGCTCGAGGTTGCGCCGCACGACGCAATCGATTCCGCCGCGGGTGCGGCCACGCCGGCGTCCGATGCGCCAGCGCAGACACCAGGCGTCGTGGACGACGGGCGCGGAATCGATGACAGCGTTGCCGGTGTCGTTGATGGAACAAATACCATCGCGCCGGAGGGTGATGTTGGCGCGGGATTCCTGGGGGAGGAACGTGGAGATTCCGCGCTCCACACGGCGCTGCCCGATGCGCCATGGAGCGAGGAGCCCACTGTCGCAGGCGAAGTCGACAGAGTTGCGGCCGAAAGCGCAGAGTGGCTCGTCCCGATGCCGGAACTGGCGAGCGGGCCCGTGACCCATGACAGCGCGGTGGTCGAACCGCAATTCACGACGCAATTCACGACAGACGAGCGGCTGCAGGGCGATGAAGCCCGGTGGCGCACGCTGGCCGAAGACATCCGGATGCAGGTGTTGCAACGCATCGATATCTTCACCGATGCCGGATTGCAGGAACAATTGCGGGAGCGGGTGCAACCCATCGTCAATCGCGCGAGCGCCGAGCTTGTCAACACCATCAACCGGGAAGTGGGCCAGTTGATGCGCGCCTATGTAGCCGAAGCGATCGAGCGCGAGATCGACAAGTGGCGCCACGACACGCGCTGATCCAAAGTGGCAATCACGCAATGGATCTTCCGAAAAGCTTCGAACCCCGCGCCATCGAGCAAAAATGGTATCCCTGGTGGGAGGCCCGCGGTCTTTTCAAGCCGTCGATGAGCCCGGGTGCGGCACCCTTCTGCATCCAGTTGCCGCCGCCCAATGTCACCGGAACGCTACACATGGGGCACGCGTTCCAGCACACGCTGATGGATATCCTCATCCGCTATCACCGAATGAAGCAGGACAACACGCTATGGCAGATCGGCACCGATCATGCCGGCATCGCGACCCAGATCGTTGTCGAGAACCAGCTCAAGACACAAGAGCAGACGCGTCACGACCTTGGGCGTGAGAAATTCGTCGAGCGGGTCTGGGCATGGAAGGAAGAATCGGGCACCACCATCACTCGCCAGATGCGCCGGCTCGGCACCTCGGGCGATTGGTCGCGCGAGCGCTTCACGATGGATGCCGGGCTCTCGGCTGCGGTGCTCGAAACGTTCGTGCGCTTGTTCGATGACGGGCTCATTTATCGCGGCAAGCGTCTCGTGAACTGGGATCCTGTACTCGGGACCGCCGTATCCGAGCTGGAAGTCGAAAACGAAGAGGAGAATGGCACGCTCTGGGAAGTGCGCTATCCACTCGCCGATGGCTCCGGGCATCTCACGGTGGCGACGACCCGGCCCGAAACCATGCTGGGCGATGTGGCGGTTGCGGTGAACTCCGAAGACCATCGCTACACGCATCTCATCGGTCGCACGGTCGAGCTGCCGTTGACCGGGCGCAGCATTCCGGTCATTGCCGATGCTTATGTCGACCCGGCATACGGCACGGGTGTGGTCAAGATCACGCCGGCGCACGATTTCAACGACTATGAGGTGGGACTGCGGCACGGCTTGCCCACCATCAATGTGCTCAATCTCGATGCCACCATCAACGACAATGCGCCGGAACGCTATCGCGGTCTCGATCGCTATGCCGCCCGCAACGCGGTGCTGCGGGATCTGACCACTGCCGGCCTTCTGGCCAGCGAAAAGCCGCACCGGATGGTCGTGCCGCGGTGCGGGCGGTCCAACGCGGTGATCGAACCCATGCTGACCGACCAGTGGTTCGTGTCAATGACCACGCCGGCACCGGCAAATCATCCGTTTTTTCCCGGCCGGACCATTCAGGACATCTGTCTCGCCACGGTGAACGCGAGTGTTCCCGATCAAGCGACCGGTATGCCCCAAACTGTGCGCTTTGTTCCCGAGCACTGGACCTCGACCTACAACCACTGGTTGGAAAACGTGCACGACTGGTGCATCTCGCGGCAGCTCTGGTGGGGGCATCGTATTCCGGCGTGGTACGACGAGGCGGGCAATGTCTTTGTCGGACGCAACCTGGATGAAGCGGCGGCGCGGGCCGGCAAGCCGGCGTCCGCATTGCGTCAGGACGAGGACGTGCTCGACACCTGGTTTTCATCGGCGCTGTGGTGCCATTCGACACTCGGCTGGCCGGCGTCGACGGCGGAGTTGAAGACTTTTCTGCCGAGCTCGGTGTTGGTCACCGGCTTCGACATCATTTTTTTCTGGGTCGTGCGCATGATCATGATGACGACCTATTTCACCGGCAAGATTCCCTTCCGCGATGTGTACATCAATGCGATCGTGCGCGACGAGGAAGGACAGAAGATGTCGAAGTCGAAGGGAAACATTCTCGATCCTCTCGACCTCATCGATGGCACCGATCTCGAAGCGCTGGTGCAAAAGCGCACTTACGGGCTGATGATCCCAAAGCAACGCGAAGCGATCGAAAAGCGCACGCGCAAGCAGTTTCCGAATGGCATTCCCGCGTTCGGCGCCGACGCCGTGCGCTTCACGTTCGCAAGCCTCGCCACATTCGGTCGCACGCTCAACTTCGACTTGAGTCGTTGCGACGGATACCGCAACTTTTGCAACAAATTATGGAACGCGACGCGCTTCGTGCTGATGAA
>JANXZT010000112.1 GCA_025355395.1 Betaproteobacteria bacterium | reverse complement strand
TTCGTCAAGCAAGTGGCCAAGAAACCGGTGTTGGGCGTGGGCCGCTTCACCGATCCGGAAAAGATGACCGAGATCGTCACCAAGGGCATCGCCGACATCATCGGCGCGGCGCGGCCCTCGATCTCCGATCCCTGGCTGCCGAAAAAGATCGAGGAAGGCCGTTACGACGACATCCGCGTCTGCATCGGGTGCAATGTGTGCATTTCGCGCTGGGAAATCGGCGGGCCGCCGATGATCTGCACGCAGAACGCCACCGCGGGCGAGGAATACCGGCGCGGTTGGCATCCGGAGAAGTTTCCCAAGCGCGGCTCGGAGGACTCCATTTTGGTGGTCGGCGCCGGGCCGTCGGGTTCCGAGTGCGCGCGCGTGTTGATGGAGCGCGGCTACACCGTTCACCTGTACGACACCGCCGCCAAGATCGGCGGTCACTTGAATTCGACCGTCACCCTCCCCGGACTCGGCGAATGGGGCTATCACCGCGATTATCGCGAGCTGCAGATCAACAAACTCGTAAAAAAGAACAAGCAGAGCCAGGTGGCGCTCGGCCAGAAGCCGATGACGGCCGAGACGGCGCTCACCTATGGCGCCGAGAAAATCGTCATTGCCACGGGGTCTTCCTGGAACACCGATGGCACGAACTGCCTGAGCCACGATCCCATCCCGGGCGCAGACGCCTCCCAACCCGACCAGCTCACCCCAGAGCAGGTGCTCGAAGGCAAGAAGTCCATCGGCAAGCGCGTCGTGATATTGAACGCCGACACCTATTTCATGGCGCCGAGCCTCGCGGAGAAGCTTAGCGTGGCCGGCCACGACGTGACCATCGTCACCGGTGTGCACCTCGCCAACTACCTGCACTTCACGCTCGAATATCCGAACATGATGCGGCGTCTGCACGAGCTGCACATCAAGGAAATGCACAACGCCTTCAGCTCACGCATCGAGAAGGGACGCCTGGAGGTGTACGACATTTTCGGCGACGGCTCCAAGCGCACCTATAAAGGCCGCGGCCAGCTGCCGCGCGAGGCCAACAAGAGCCAGCGTTGGGTAGAGTTCGACTCACTGGTGCTGGTCACCGGCCGGCATTCCAACCACAGCCTGCATGCTGAACTCAAGGCCCGCCAAGGCGAGTGGGAAAAGAACGGCGTGAAGGACGTGTACTTGATCGGGGATGCGGAAGCGCCGCGTCTGATTGCCGATGCGACTTTCTCAGGACACCGCTTGGCGCGCGAAATAGAAGAAGCGAAGGCTCAATTGCCGCTGCCGTACAAGCGCGAGGTGGCAGTCTGGGGCACGGCACATATGCCGGGCGGCAAGTTCGAGCTCGAGTACAAGACCTAGGAGTCTGACTTAGTGAGCCGCACTGACGCTGTCACTCGGATTCTGTTCGAGTCGTTCTCAGCAGCTGAGGTGCGGCTCTTCTACGTGCTGGGTTACGGCGCCATAGCGGTATTTTGCTACGGCGTCTTCGTGCAGATCCGCAAGTATCACCGCGGTGCAGCGTTGCGCCTCGAGGGCGGCCTTTGGGCGCGGTTCGTTGCCATGCTGGGATCGGTGCTGAGTCATCGCACCATCGAGCGCCGCGATCGCGCGGCCGGCGGCGCGCATCGGCTGATTTTCTACGGCTTCGCGCTGCTGTTCGCCGGCACCGCCACCATCACTTTGGAATACGACATTCTCGAACCGCTGTTCGGGGTTCGCTTCTGGCACGGCGAGTTCTATTTGATTTTCTCGCTGATACTGGATGCGGCCGGCGTCGCTCTGATCGCGGGCCTGCTATTCATGATGTATCGGCGCGGCTGGCTGCGGCTGCCGAAACTCGACTATGCGCGGCCGGACCGCGCGCCGGGCGATCCGGACTTCGATCGGCCGCAGTATCGGCGAGAGGACTGGGCATTCCTCTGGATTCTATTGATCATCGGCGTTACCGGCTATGTGCTCGAAGGTGCGCGGCTGGTATGGCTGCAGGGTCGGCCGGAAGTGTGGGACACGCGCTGGTGGTCGCCGGTCGGCGCACTGGTGGCGGAAGGCCTGCGTGCGCTCGGGCTCACCGA
>JANXZT010000110.1 GCA_025355395.1 Betaproteobacteria bacterium | reverse complement strand
AAGGGACAGTTCTCGTTTGGCCGTGGCCGTCGGCGCCACGGCTGGTCGCGCAAGGCAGAATGGGCAATGGCACTCGCATAGAACAAGGGCGTGAAGCACAGAAGGGCGCCAATTTGACCCCAGTGCCCCTGGATACACCAGAACCAACAAATTCTCCAGGGCCGTTTCTTACGGCCACAACCAGGAGTTCATTCAGAGCGAGAAAGAGGACCAGGAAATTGCCGAGGGTTGCCGCCGGCTCATCAAGAACGCCATCATCTGCTGGAATTATCTGTACCTCGCCCGCGAACTCGATCAACAACCCGATCAGGCCCACCGCGACGCGCTACTCAACGCCATGCGCAACGGATCGGTCGGCGCGTATGGGCATTTTAACCTGCACGGGGAGTTCGATTTCTCCCCGGAGCGGATGATCGATTCGATCGGTTTGTGGCTTCCCAAAAATCCACCCCCAAAAGGGCACTAAAGATGGGAGGTCAGAATTCGCATAAACCCCTTGTCGGCTATGGAATTGCGGGAAATGCTATGGGACTTTCATGTCGTTTGTTTAAGTTCACCCTATATTCAGCTGGTTATCAGAGTGCTCGGCAATTTAGCCCATGCTTTCGCGGATAAAGTACCGGCACTTTTGGCACGAAAATCAAGGGGACCCCGCCAGGAGATCCGCAACGGTTACCGGTCGCGCGCGCACGGCCGGATCGCCCAGCAGGCCGAGAGCAAGCAGGAGCGCGGCCGCATCGCGTGCACCGGTGAGGATTCCGTCGGTCATTCGACAGCTCCCGATGTTGGTCTCGATGAGTTTGCCGTCGCCGCGGCGTCAGGTTCGGTGGCGGCCTTCGCCACATCGCGCAGCATCCGGTCGAGATCGGGACGCGCGAAATAGCGTCCCGCCAGCACCACCGCACGGATTTTTCGCGTATTGGCAATGTCCTCGAGCGGATTGGCGTCGAGCGGCGCCAGGTCCGCCCGCTTTCCCTTCTCCACGGTTCCCCGATCGGCGAGACGGTTGAGGAACAAGGCCGGATTCCGGGTTGCCGTCTGTAATGCCTGCAGGGGCGTCAAACCTGCGCGCACGAACAAGGCAAGTTCATCGTGCAGGCTGAAGCCGGGGAAGACGTGAACCCCCGCCGCCGTGTCGGTGCCGGCCATGAACGGCACGCCGGCTCGGAACATCGCGAGGGTCATGTCCAATTCCATCTGCACGAAGTGTTGACGCACCGGCAAGGGATCGGTGTCCATGGTGGCGATGATCTCGCGCACGAACATCGGCCAAGTCCGATCTTTCCATGCCGCCGGCGCGTATTGCACCAGGGGATCGCGGGTCTTATCGATGGCGTCGATGAGCCATTGACCTTGTTCCCACACCAGCGTGGGTACCTGCCAGGTTTGATTCTTGGCCATCAAGGCAATCAACGCGCGTGCACGCTCAGGATCGAAAGTGTCGACCTTGAGGGCAACGCTCTTCGGGCCCTCGATCAGTCGATCTTCGATACTCGACGCCCCCTCGAAGATGCCGGTGAAATGCTCGATGCTGCGCTGGCCGGCATCGGAGGCTTCGGAGGCACGCACGGCGTCCGGCACATGCCCGACGAATGTCAGGCCCAGCTTCTTTGCCTCGTCGGCCGCGGCGAAGTACCCCGCTCTGGGAATGAGCGACTGGATCTTGATGAAGTCGACACCCTGGGCCTTCAATTCATCCACGACCCGTCTGCCGTCGGCGGCCGTGGCAACCGGCGCGGAAGCCGGAAAGGCCGGCGTGGGCCCATCGAGCATGGGGCCTGCTATGATGATCTGGGGGACCGAGCAGGCGCCCGGCCTCGATCTCTGCGCGCCAGTGCTTGAGCGTCTGAAGATCGCCACCCATGTCGCGCACACCCGTGACGCCGTTGGCGACGAACAGTGGCAGCATCACCCGCTCGTTGGCCGGCAGCCAATCGCCGAAGACGGTATGCACGTGCATGTCCCACAGGCCGGGAATCAAGAATTTACCGTGGGCGTCGACGAGGGTTGCGCCGCTCGGCGGCGTGAGATCACGACTTTTTCCGAGGTCGACGATGCGGCCGCCCGCCACCACCACCGTCATGTCGCCGCGAGCCGGTGCACCCGTCGCATCGATGACGGTGACGTGAGTGAAAGCAAGTGCGGGCACCGGGTTTTCGCGGGCAACGGCAAGGCCGGCCACGAGGAGTAGAACGGCAGCGAGAGATGTTCGCAACACGGTGGGTGAGGGCGTGGTGAGCAAGAGCAAGGTGGGAAGGCGCATGGTGGGCGAGAGCGTACCGCTGCGCCGATCGAGGGCAGCCGGCATTCGTACAAATATCGTTTGTTCTATTCGGGTATCTCGCAGCGCCGATACCGTCCTCAAGGGCATGGTGAATCGCGTAACGACCACGTTCGTGCTGCTGACCGATCGCTAATTTGACATTGTTCGGTGCGCAGCGATTGGGGCCATCCGCTGCCGTATTTGCCCGCCACCCGTTGGCGACAGCATGATACACTCGAAAATATTGAAATTGCGCGCCGCGTGAGCACCATGTCCCGCGAGAATAACGAGAATTTGCAAACTCCGGGTGATGAGCACTTGGGCGCGTCAATGGAAACGCAACGCTTGGCGTCGGAATTGACCCCGCTGTTCTATGCGGACCTGCGTCGCGTGGCACATTACGAGCGCATGCGCGTCGGCGCCGGCGGCACCATGCAGACCACCGCGTTGATTCACGAAGTTTACTTGAGGCTTTCCCGCGGCGCCTTGTTCAACAATCGCGAGCATTTCCTGCGCGCATCGGCACTCGCCATGCGGCATGCGTTGGTCAATCATGCGCGCGACGGCGTGGCCCAGAAGCGCGGCGGGGGCCTGAAGCCGGTATCTATCGACGAGGCACAGGAGGTCGCCGACGCCCCGAGCGACGAGAACATTGTCGAACTCAATGATGCGCTGCTGCGATTGGCCGCGCTCAACCCGCGTCTGGCCCAGGTCGTCGAATGCCGGTTCTTTGCCGGCTATGGCGAGGTAGAAACCGCCGCCGCGCTGGGCCTGACCGACCGTACCGTGCGGCGCGACTGGGTCAAGGCGCGAGCGTGGCTGCGACGCGAACTCAACCAGGGCACGAAACTGCTGGGTGATACCGTTTGATTGAATCGCTTTCCTGGGAGCGGATCGAGGCGGCATTCGATGAAGTCCTGGGAATGCCGCCGTCTGAATGGCCCGGCGCGGTCGAGAGCATTGCGGCGGGCGACCCCGAACTGCGCCGCGAATTGGAGTCTTTGCTGGCCCAGGTCGGCGAGCATGACCCGCTCCTGGATCGCCCACTCACCAAACCGCGTCCGCGCCGGCAACCGGCTTTGAGGGAGCAACCCGGCAGCCTGGAATCGGGAACGCGAGTCGGTCCCTATCGCATTCTGGACTTCATCGGGCGCGGCGGCATGGGCGAGGTGTACCGCGCCAAACGCGCCGACGGGCAGTTCGAACAGAATGTCGCCTTGAAGTTGATTCAGCGCGAAGCGGTAGAGCACCTCGAGCGCTTCCAAGCCGAGCGTCAAATTCTCGCCCGTCTCGAGCACCCCGGAATCGCCCGCTTGCTCGACGGCGGTCTGAGCAAGGATGGCCGACCCTACATGATCATGGAACTGGTTGCCGGGCTCCCCATCGTCGATTGGTGCCGGGAGCACGAGAGTGAACTGAAGCAAATTCTGACCTTGTTTCTGGCAACCTGCGATGCGGTCGCTTACGCCCATATGAACCTGATCGTGCATCGAGACCTGAAGCCCTCGAATCTGATGGTGACCACCGAGGGCGCTGTGAAGCTGCTGGATTTTGGCGTGGCCAAGTTGCTCAGGACCGGCGTCGATGACCGCACGCGCAACGCGCCGCTCACGCCGGCCTACGCTGCGCCCGAGCAACTCACTCAGGGGCTGATTACGACGGCCACCGACGTCTATGCCCTTGGATTGCTGCTGTTCGAACTGCTGACGGGCACCCGACCCTGGGAAATATCTGAGATGCCGGTCGCCGTGGCTTTGGACAAGTTGCTGCACGAGGACCCTCAGCTGATGAGCGGAGTCGCGGCGCGACCCCCGGTTCGCGCGGCACTTTTGCGCGGCGATTTGGACGCTATCGTCGCCAAAGCCCTGCGCAAGGAGCCGGAACAGCGTTACGCCACCGTGGCTGCGTTGCAGTCGGATATCGTGCGCAGCATGCGCGGCGAACCGGTAAGTGCGCGCGAGGGTGCACGCCTGTACGTTATCGGACGTTTCGTGAAGCGCCATCGGTTGCCGCTAGCGATTGCGGCGCTGGTGACACTGCTGGTGATCGGGGGCGCCATCGGTATAGCAATTCAGGCCAAACGCGCGACACGGGAGGCGGCGCGCGCCACCGCCGTCAAGGACTTCTTGATCCAGGTGTTCCGTGCCAGTGACCCGCGCATAGCCAACAACAAGCCTCGCGGTCAGATGACCGCCCGGGATCTGCTTGATCGCAGCACGGCGCGTCTCGATACCGAGTTCAAGACGCAACCGGAATTACAGCTGGAGTTGCTCGGAATCGTGGACAACATCTACGGTTATCTCAGCGAGGATGACCGCTATGACGCGATTTTAAAGCGGCGCGTCGCGCTGGCCCGTAGCCTGCATGGCGATCATGACCCGGTCGTGATCGGCGCGGAGATTGACGAAGCCTGGGCTGCGATCTATTCGCAAGATTACGCCGCCGCGAATACCTATCTCGAGCAGGCGGACCGGTTGCTGCGCGAGGCGAACCTGGATCAGAGCCCGGTTCGAGGCGAATGGTGGCTGGCCAAGGCCCGCGCGCTGTACGGGACCCCGGACGCGCGTTTGACTCGACCTCAAGCATTGCAGCAGGCGATCGCCTTGTTCGCCAGGGAAAAGCCCCTGGAGAGTCATTACGCCGCGGCAATCGCTAATTTGGCGAGCGAATACGTGCTGCTCGGCGACTACGTGCAGGCGAAGGCACTCGACCTCGAGGCGATCGCGGCGGAAGCCAAGTTGCACGATCGCGACGACATGGACACGGCCGTGATTTATGCCAACTTAGGCGAACCGCTCGAGATGTTCGGCGAGATCGCGGCGGCCGAACGAGCCTATGACACTTCGGCCGAGTTGGTTCGAGCGACGACCGGAGAATACTACGGAACCTATTGGCGCGCACTGTCCCGACACGCTCGCCTGCTGCACATGCGCGGCGATCTTGCGCGATCCCACGCGATGTTTCAGAAGATGCTGTCCAGCATCCCGCCCAACTGGACGCAGACCACCGATGATTCCATCGCAAGAATTTGCTATGCCGAATCCTTGATTGCCGAGAGCCACGCGGCGCAGGCCATCCCGGTTCTCGAGCAGGCGCAGCGAGACCTCACGAAGCGTCCG
Source organism: Betaproteobacteria bacterium (assembly GCA_025355395.1). Taxonomy (GTDB): domain Bacteria; phylum Pseudomonadota; class Gammaproteobacteria; order Burkholderiales; family Casimicrobiaceae; genus CAIWHR01. The sequence continues at coordinate 416 of JANXZT010000110.1, read as the reverse complement.
CTCCATGACTATGATTTGCGCCGGTTGCGCATGGTCCTGGGCGAAGCCTACGAACAAGCCGGACGGTTGCCGGAGGCGCGCACCGCCTACTACGAATCGCTGCAAGATCATCTCGCGAACGAAGCGCGGGACATGCCGTACACACTCGCGATTCGCGAGCGTTGGGAACGTTTCAATCTCAACCAGGATGCCGTCGATGCCTCGCTGCGGACCGCCCTGCAGAATCTGCAACAAATCATCGCCGATGCGATGCCTCATGGGGCCTTTACGACGGCGGGGGCGTTTGCGCACGCCGACCTCGCCCGGATCGCACTCCTGCGGGGAGACGCGGCGACGGCGAGCGCGGAAATGACCGCCGCACAATCCGCGCTCGACGCGGTGCGCGCCGTCCATGATGCGCGCGACCAGGACTATTT
>JANXZT010000070.1 GCA_025355395.1 Betaproteobacteria bacterium | reverse complement strand
CCGGTCGCTGCCGTCCGCGTGCCGGCCGCGCCATCATTTCGGCCCCGACTTCCGGTGTACAGCCGCAAATTCCGCCATCTCGCAGCGTTTTTGGAATGCGGGGTGGCGATGAAGCGACGCGCAGAATCGACGCATCGGCATCAGCACGCTTGGATGCACGCAGTGCAATGACCCCCGCTCGCGAATGGAACTTTGCCGATGTGTGGGAAACGGTGGCCGACACCGGGCCCGATCTGATCGCGCAGGTTCACGGCAACCGCCGCTACACCTGGCGGCAATTCGACTCGCGGGCCGACGGTATCGCCTCGATGTTGCTACTCGCTGGATTGCGACGTCAGGACAAGATCGCCCTCTACCTCTACAACGGGTCGGAGTATCTGGAATGCGCCTTCGCGGCGATGAAGGTGGGATTGGTTCCCGTCAACACCAATTATCGCTATCGCCGCGACGAGCTCCGTTATCTTTGGGAGAACGCCGACGCGACTGCGGTGGTTTTCCACGGCGCCTTCACTAATCTCGTCACCGAGATCCGGTCAGCGTGCCCGAAGGTCCGGGCGTGGATTCATGTCGACGACGGTACGACGGCGTGCCCGTCGTGGGCGGCTCCCTACGAGCAGGCGGCAGGATCGGCGACCGAACGTGTCCACGCGCCATGGGGACGCTCGGGTGCTGATCTGCTGCTGATCTATACCGGCGGCACGACGGGAATGCCCAAAGGCGTAATGTGGCGCCAGCACGATTTTTACATGGCGTCGAACACCTCCGATGATCCACCGGCGGCGGATCTTGCGTTCGTCCGCTCGCGCCTTCAGGCAGCACACACAACGCCCGTCGGGTTGCCTGCCGCCCCGCTCATGCACGGCACCGGGTATGCATTCGCGGGCACGATCCTCAATCGTGGTGGAACGATCGTGACCCTTGTGAGCCGCCAGTTCGATGTCATGGAACTGCTCGATACAACGGCATCGGCAGGAGTCACGGACATGTGCATCGTGGGCGATGCCTTCTGCCGGCCAATGGTCGACGCGCTCGACCAGCATCCGGATCGTTGGGATCTGTCGACCCTGAAGGTCGTTTCTTCCTCGGGCATGATGTGGAGCGGCGGCGTTCGGCAGCGTCTGCTCAAACATGCGCCGAACGCGCTGCTGATCGACTTCCTGAACAGCAGTGAAGCAAGCGGCATGGGTCGCTCGATTACCTCCAGCAAGGCCACCAGCAAGGGCGCACGTTTCAAGCTCGGCCAGAATGCGTTTGTGATCGACGATGCGGGCCAACCGATCGAGGCGGGGAGCGGCCGCATCGGGCGTGTCGCAGTGCGCGGTCGGGTGCCGCTCGGGTACTACAAGGATCCCGAAAAGACGGCGGCGACCTTTCCCATCATCGACGGCGTGCGCTGTGCAGTCCCGGGGGATTACGCCACCGTCGAAGCGGACGGGACCATCACGCTACTGGGTCGCGGCTCGGTTAGCATCAATACCGGTGGCGAAAAGGTTTTCCCCGAAGAAGTCGAGGAAGCCATCAAGACGCATCCCGACGTGCGCGACGCGGTGGTGGTGGGCGTTCCCGACGAGCGGTTCGGCCAGATCGTGGCGGCCGCGGTGGAGCCGATTCCGGGCCATATACTTGAACCTGACGCAGTCACGGAACATGTACGCGCGCGCCTCGCGCGCCACAAGGCACCACGCGAGGTGATGATCGTCGAATCCGTACTACGCAGTCCAACAGGCAAGGCCGACTACGCCGAGGTCAAGAGGCGGATCGAAGCGTGGGTCGCGGCGAATGCGCGCCACTGATACTGGCGTGAATCGGACTACAGAGTCAGGAGCGTCCATGTCGCATCTGCTGTTTGAAAAGCGAGACGGCATCGCCTATGTGACGTTGAATCGGCCGGAGAAGCGCAACGCTTTTTCTCCCGAGATGATCGTGCGCCTGGTCGAAGTCTGGCGCGACGTGGCCGCCGATTCGAGTGTACGCGTCGTGTTGCTCACGGGCGCGGGAGACCAGGCGTTCTCCGCCGGTGGCGACCTCGGCACGCTGATTCCGCTGATGATGCGCACGCGCGCGCCGCAGGGTGAGTGGGAAGAGCGCTTCGCCGCGGATCGCAAGCAGCTCGGGGTGGCGTTACTTCGCAACTCCACGTTCTACAAACCGGTGGTCGCGGCGATCAACGGTCATGCGCTTGCGGGCGGCGCCGAGATCCTGCTCAGCACCGACGTTCGCATCATGTCGAGCGAAGCCACGATCGCGCTGACCGAAGTGCGCCGCGGTCTGATCGCGGGCGGAGGCTCGCTTGCGCGTCTCACCCGACAGGTGCCATGGGCACACGCCATGGAGTTGTTGCTCGTGGGCGAGCCAATCACGGCGCAACACGCGTTGTCCATCGGTCTGGTTAACCGCGTGGTGGCGCCGGGTGAGGTGATGAGCACGGCGGAGGATTTCGCGCGTCGCATCAGCCTCGGTGCGCCGGTGGCCTTGGCGAAAACGAAGGAGGCGATAGCTCGGTCGAGTGGACTGCCGCTCGATGAAGCGTTCGCCATCGAAGCGCAGTGCACCAAGGAGAATGCCGCGACCGAGGACGCCAAAGAGGGGCCGCGCGCCTTCATGGAAAAACGTCCGCCGGTGTTCATGGGTCGTTGACCGAACGTGACCTCGATGAGCTTGCTTCCCGGCATTCGCGTTGTGGAGATGGGACTGTGGGTCGCTGGACCCGCAGCGGGCGGCATCCTTGCCGATTGGGGCGCCGAGGTCATCAAGATCGAGATGTTGTCCGGCGACCCGATGCGCAAGCTCTTCGGCGCGCTCTCGGGCTCGAAACAAGAGCACTGTCCGCCCTTCGATCTCTACAACCGCGGCAAGCGCAGCGTCGCGCTCGACATCAACCAGCCGGAGGGCAACGCCCTGGCGCAGCGCATCATCGCAACGGCCGACGTTTTCTTGACGAACATGCGTCCGCAGTTCCTGCTGCGTGCCGGGCTCGATCATGCGCGCTTGCTCGCAGCGCATCCGAAGCTTGTCTACGCAAGCCTGACCGGCTATGGTCTCGAAGGTCCGGACAAGGACGCGCCGGGGTTCGACGTGGCGGCCTTCGCTGCCCGCGCTGGCGTAGCGGATCGCGCGACCGCACCTGGAACGGCGCCGCCGCCCTGGCCCGGTGGCATGGGGGACAATGTGACTGCCATCACCACTGTTGCCGGCATCCTCGGCGCGCTTCTGTCCCGCGAGCGCACGGGTCGCGGTCAGCTCGTCTCAACGTCCCTGCTGCGTACCGGCATTTACAGCATCGGCATGGACGTCGCCACCCGCATCGGACTCGGGCGCATTGCGCCAACCCCCTCGCGCACGCGCCTGCAAAACCCGCTGATGAATTCCTACTGCGCGGGTGACGGCAAATGGTTTTGGCTGATCGGCGCCGAAGCCGAGCGTCATTGGCCCGGGATCGTGGCTGCGCTGGGTGTCCAGGAGCTTCTCAATGACGAGCGCTTCGCGACCCCTCGCGATCGCCGCCGCAATGCGGAAGCCCTGGTGAACACACTCGACCAAATCTTTGCCACCCATACGCGCGACGAATGGAGCAAGATCTTCGTGCAGCACGACGTCTGGTGGGCTTCCGTCAATTCCGTGGACGATCTCATGGAGGACCCGCAAGCGCGGGCCGCCGGCGCATTTGTCGAGGTGCCGACGGACAGAAGCCCGGATGCACCGCGCATTCCCGGTGTCGCGACACCGGTCGACTTTGGCGCCGCCACCGTCGGGCCGGCGGGACCACCCCCGCTCGTCGGCCAGGATACCGATGCGGTGCTGGGCAAGCTCGGCATCGACGCGCAGGAGCTCGCCCGTTTGCGCGGCGCGGCGATTATAAAATGACTGTTCACGCGAACTGCGATCGTGGGCATTGCGGACCCGGATTGGACGCCCGGCTATGCAGGGTTACCGCCGGTCCGCTGTGCGCCCTCGGCGCGAGCACCGCGTCGAACTGACTGCACACCCTGAATTCATGGAGGAGAAAGCAATGCGAAGGATCATTGGAATAGCCGCCTGGGTAGTTGCGCTCGTAATAGCGGCCCTACCGGTGCAGGCGCAGGACAACTATCCGGCCCGGCCCGTCAAGATCATCATCGGTTTCGGTCCGGGGAGCGGCACGGACATCGTTGCGCGGTTCCTCGCCGAAGAGCTGCGAAAGATTTTCAACCAACCGTTCATTGTCGATAACCGTCCGGGTGCTTCGGCGCAGATCGCGGCTACCGCAGTCAAGAATTCGACGCCCGACGGCTATACGTTGTTTATCACGTCGAATTCGTCGCATTCGGTGAATCCGCATGTCTTCAAGACGCTGCCTTACGATCCGATCGCCGATTTCACGCCTATCGGGGGCATCGCGTACTTCCCCTTCGTGCTCGCGGTCGATCCGAAGCTGCCCATCAAGACGCCGCAGGATCTGGTGAATTGGGCGCACGCCAACAAGGGCAAGGTCAACTACGCCTATGGCACGGCGGCGGTGCAGATTCCGGCAGAAGCGCTCAACAAGCTTATGAAACTCGAGGCTGTCGGCGTGCCCTACAAGAGCAGCCCACCGGCGATGACCGACGTGATAAGCGGGCTCGCCGCTTTCATCGTTATCGATTTGGCGTCGAGCCAAGGACAGATCAAAGCCGGCAAGCTGCGCGCGATTGCCGTGACTACGGGCAAACGAACCTCGCTCGCGCCGGAGTTGCCCACCATCGAGGAATCATTGGGACTCAAGAATTTCGACCTCGCAGCGTGGACGGGCCTCTTCGGCCCGGCGGGCCTGCCGAAGGACGTCGTCGACAAGCTGAGTAACGCTTTGCAAAAGACGCTCAATCGACCCGACGTGCGCGACAAACTGCTCAACATGGGCGCCGAGCCGACGCCGTCGAACCCCACAGACTTCGCAGCACTCGTCAAGCGCCAGCTCGAAATCTGGGGTCAGAAAGTGAAAGACGCGGGGATTACGCCGGAGTGAGTAACATCTCTTGTGTGAAGGTGATATGAGCCCGCAAGATCCGTTGTTCGATCTGCAGCAAAAGGTGGCCTTGGTCACGGGTGCGAGCCGCGGCATTGGCGAGGCCATTGCGAGGACACTCGCCGCCCATGGCGCGCATGTCATCGTCAGCAGCCGCAAGGCCGACGCTTGCGACCGCGTTGTTCGTGACATAGGGGAAGCGGGTGGGCGGAGCGAGGCTATGGCCTGTCACATCGGCGAGCCGGCGCAGATCACGGCACTGATGCAGGCGATCGAAGCGAAGCACGGCCGCCTCGACATCCTGGTGAACAATGCAGCCACGAATCCCTATTTCGGCCACGTTATCGATACCGATCTCGGCGCGTTTCAGAAGACGGTGGACGTGAATATCCGGGGCTACTTCTTCACGACGACTCAAGCCGCGAAGCTCATGCAAAAGAACGGTGGCGGCGCCGTGGTCAACATCGCTTCCATCAGCGGCGTCGTCCCCGGCCCGAACCAGGGCATTTATTCCATTACCAAGGCCGCTGTCATTGCCATGACGAAGGTGTTTGCTTCGGAGTGCGCCGCAATGGGCGTTCGCGTGAACGCGGTATTGCCAGGAATTACCGAAACGAAGTTTGCGTCGGCGTTGGTCCAGGACGAGGCGTTGCTGGGGCAGTATCTCGATCACGTGCCGCTGCAACGTGTCGCCCAACCCTCCGAGTTGGCAGGCGCGGTGCTGTATTTCGTGTCACCTGCGGCGAGTTATACGACAGGTGTATGCCTGCCGGTCGATGGCGGTTATCTGGTGAAGTGATGGTGATGAAGTGAGTGAGCCAGGCGCACGGGGCGCGCGACCGTTCGATGAACGGGCCCTGCACGACTACCTTCGCACGCATTTGCCCGGGACGAGCGGACCGCTCTCCATCGAACCCCTGAGTGGGGGGCAATCCAATCCGACCTTCCGCCTGCGCCTCGGTGACCAGAATTATGTCCTGCGCAAGCAGCCGCAAGGCGTGCTTTTGCCGTCGGCACATGCGGTCGATCGCGAGTATCGCGTTATCACCGCTCTCGGGCGTTCCGACGTGCCGGTCCCGCGCACCTTCTGTTATTGCGACGACCCACAGGTGATCGGCACGCCGTTTTTCGTGATGGCCTACATCGAGGGCCGTTTGTTCTGGGATCCCGCATTACCTGAGTTGCCTCGGGACGAGCGTACTGCGCTGTGGGACGACATCAATGGCGTTATGGCCAAGCTGCATAACGTCGATCACGTGGCGCTTGGATTGCAGGACTACGGCAGGCCCGGTAATTATTTCGAGCGCCAGATCGGCCGCTGGAGCAAGCAATATCGAGCTTCGGAGACGGAGCGCATGGAATCCATGGATCGGCTCATGGGGTGGCTGCCGCGGAACATTCCCGGCGGCGACGACAGCGCGATCGTGCACGGCGATTTCCGGCTCGACAATCTGATGATTCACCCCACGGAGCCGCGGGTGATTGCAGTGTTCGATTGGGAGCTTTC
>JANXZT010000068.1 GCA_025355395.1 Betaproteobacteria bacterium | reverse complement strand
CTGCATCGGCATATACGGCCGTGCGGGCAATCCGGATGCACACCGGAAATGGAGGCGCGCTGTAAGTGGGGTCTGGAAGTGGGGTCAGATACGACTTTTTGGAAGTGAAGTCAGACACGACTTTTCCGCCCGCGACTGCTGGCGAACGAGGTCGCTGTTTCGAAAAATCGTATCTGACCCCACTTCCAGACCCCACTTACAGCGCGCCTCCATTTCCGGTGTGCATCCGGATTGCCCGCACGGCCGTATATGCCGATGCAGCCAATCCGGACGCCCGCGCGCGCCGCCGGCTGCTTTCGGCCACGGTGCCAGTTGCCGGGGTCACCCGCTATTTGCAAAAGTGAGGAGAAGTCAATGCCGACCGCAACCCTGAACCCCCCCGGACTGCGCCGCTTGCTGGCGCCGGCCGTTCTTGCCGCCGCATTGGCGGCGTCCTGGACTCCGATGTCCCACGCTTCCAGCCACCGTGAGGCGCCGTTCATCGCGGGCATGCCGAAGGTGGATGGAACCGATTTCTACATGTTTCGCAGCTACGAGCCGGGTCGCGATGGCTACGTGGTCATGGTTGCCAATTACCTGCCCTTGCAGGATCCCTACGGCGGCCCGAATTACTTCAAGCTCGATTCGAATGCTGTATACGAGATTCATGTCTCGAACGATGGCGGCGCGCGGGAAAATATTACCTTCCAGTTCAAGTTCCAGAACATCAACGACGACAACCAGCTGACGGTAGGCGGCAAGAAGGTCTCCATTCCGCTGGTCCAGAACGGGTCCAAGGACGTCAATGCGCCGAATGATCCGGCGCTCAACGTGCACGAGAAGTACACCGTCGACGTCATCCACGGTCCCCGCCGCACCGGCGCCAAGGCCGCAGTAATGAACTGGAACACCGGTGGCACCACATTCGACAAGCCGGTGGACAACATCGGCAAGAAAACGATCTCGAGCTACCTGTCGTATGCCAACAAGCACGTCTGGGACATCGCGATCCCCGGCTGTTCCGGCAACGGCCGCGTGTTCGTCGGCCAGCGCAAGGATCCGTTTGTCGTCAACCTCGGTGAGACGTTCGATCTCGTGAACATCAAATACCCCGCGGTCGAGTTGAATCCCCAGGCAGAATTTGCGACGGTCGACAGCCTCGCCGACAAGAACGTGACGGCCATCATCATGGAAGTGCCGATCGCGTGCCTCACCGAAGGCAAGGGCACCATCGTTGGCGGCTGGACCACTGCCAGCTTGCCGGCGAACCAACTGCTGCCGGCAACCACCGCGAGCGGCCTCGATCCGACCACCCAAAGTGGGGAGCTCGTCCAGGTCTCGCGACTCGGCGCGCCGCTGGTGAACGAAGTCGTCATCGGCTTGAAGGACAAGAACAAGTTCAATGCCAGCGAGCCCAAGGACGACGGACAGTTTGCCGATTACGTCACCAACCCCACGCTCCCGGCTCTGCTCGAGATACTGTTCGGCAGCGCTGGGGTGAAGGCACCCACGAACTTCCCCCGCACGGACTTGGTGGCGGCGTTCCTCACGGGCGTGGACGGCCTGAACAAGCCAGCCAACGTGGTGGTGTCGGAGCAGTTGCGGCTCAACACGGCGATTCCGCCGACGGCAAAGGGCAAGCAGAACCGACTGGGGGTGCTCGGCGGCGACAATGCCGGCTTCCCCAACGGCAGGCGCCCCGGCGATGACGTGGTCGATATCGAGCTGCGCGTTGCGATGGGCGTGTTGTGCACGCTGAACCTTGGGGGTTGCAAACCGGCCGACGCTCCGGCCGGCGCGCTCAGGTACACCGACGGGGCCTACATCTACGACGGCTATTTCGCCGAAGACTTCCCGTTCCTGCGTGCGCCATTGGCTGGATCGCCCAATTCCGACGATGCGATCAAGGCCAAGCGCAACTGAACACCGTTCGAGGTCATCGGTAACATCCGCCGCGGCCCGCCATTACGGGGGTCGCGGCGCTTTTTATGGCGCGCTTCCGAAACGTTTTCTGGCCGAATCGTCGACGCATTCCGAACCACGCTCCCCCGGAACTTCCGGCGGCGGCATGAGGTGAATGGCGCTCGCCAGGAGCGAAACACCAATAGGCTCTCCCTTCGTGAGCCGGTTGCGGTCGGCGACGTGCGTCGATAGCGTGGTGTGCAGCGCCATGTCGGCCTTGCCATTGACATGAATCGTGAGCTCGGCCTGCGCCCCGAGTGAGACGAATTCGGCAATGACGCCATGGAGCGGGTTCTCGTGCTCGCCCCTGGAAGGACGATCACGGCGATGCACGATCACGCCGTCGGCAGGAATCGCCCACGCAACGCGGCTGCCGGCGACCAACGAAGGCGCATGACCTACCTCCAGCCGCACGCCCTCCCAGTCGATCATGGTCAGCGCGGTCTCGTCCGAATGAGCGGCCACGCGCGCCTCGAAGATGTTCTTGAGATCGACCAGGCGGGCGACCAGCATGCTGGCCGGCCGCGTCATCACCGTGAAGGGTGCGCCCGTCTGCAAGGTGGCGCCGTGATGCAGGATGCACATTTCGTCGGCGAGCATTGCCGCTTCATCGAGGTCGTGCGTCACCAGCACCACCGGCATCTGCAATTCCCTCCGCATCTCCGCGAGCTCGAGGTAGAGCTTGCGCCGCGTCACGCGGTCGACCGCTGCAAACGGCTCGTCCAGGAGCAGCACCGCCGGATCGCGCGCGAGCGCCCGCGCCACCGCGACGCGTTGTTGCTGGCCGCCCGAAAGCTCCGCCGGCCGCCGATCCTCAAGCCCATCGAGGTGGACACGGCTTAATAGCGAGCGCGCGCGATCGGCGCGTTGCGCCTCCGGCACGTGCGTCATTGCTGCAATGATATTCGCCACGGCGGAAAGATGGGGGAAGAGGGCATAGTTCTGAAACACGAAGCCGACCTGCCGGCGCTGCGCGCTCTGTGCGATGCCGCGGGCCGTATCGAGCCAGGTGGCACCGTGGCAGAGCACGCGGCCATGCGCCGGCTGATAAAGTCCGGCAATCGCGCGCAGCACAGTGGTCTTGCCGCTGCCGGACGGGCCGACCAGCGCCAGCACGCGACCAGGGTCGCAGCGAAACGTCGCGCGCAGCGGAATGGGTCGCTCTTGCGCGAGCTCGACTTCGAGTCCCTGAAAATTCATGTCACAGCCGGCGAACGCGCCAGCCGGTCGTGGCGTAAACCATCAGGATCGCCACCAGGGAGATGCCCAGCAAGGTCGCGGACATGACACCGGCGCCGTGGTCATCGAACGCCTGCACGCGATCGTAGATGGCGACCGCGATGGTGCGTGTCTCACCCGGGATGTTGCCGCCGACCATCAGCACCACGCCGAACTCACCCAGCGTGTGCGCAAACGTGAGCACGAGTGCCGAGGCGATGCCCGGCCATGCGAGTGGCAGCTCCACCCGGGTGAAAATTCGCCACGGACGCATGCCGCAGCACGCGGCGGCATCGCGCACGTCGGTGGAAATCGCCTCGAACGCCCGTTGCATCGGTTGAATCGCGAAGGGCAGGTTGATGATGAGCGATGCCAGCACCAGGCCCGAAAACGTGAAAACCAACGGGCGTCCGGTCAGCCATTGATACCACCGTTCAAAAGGCGAGCTCGCGCCGAACGCGAGCAGCAGGTAAAACCCGAGCACAGTAGGCGGCAGCACCAACGGCAGCGCAAGCAGCGCTTCGACCAACGCCTGCCCGCGGAATCGATGCCACGCGAGGGCGCGGCCGGCCAGGATGCCGATGGGCCCCAGAAGCAGCGCGGTCCAGCCGGCGAGCTCGAGGGAAAGGGCAAAGGCGGACCAGTCCATGTCAGGGAACCTCTGAACAAGTCGCGCGCGATTGCGACGGTGGGGTTTCGGGATGGATGGCCTCGGTTGCCAATGAGGCGGCGCGAAGCGAAGGGTGGTTCCCGGTGCCAAGCGTCGCGACAAAGCCAGCCGCCCGAAACCCCACCGTCCCTCCGGGCTGCTGCCAAATGCGGCGCTTGCTTCCCCGCGCTCCTCGGCATCGTAGTTTGACTACGACCGTCGTCGCGCGGGTCGCAATCATCCGCATTTGGCCCTGCAGCGCAGTCGTGCGGGACTTATTCAGAGGTTCCTTAGGGCGCCGGCATCGCAAAGCCATGCCGCGCGAGCACCGCGCGCGCGAAGTCTCCCTGCAGGTAGCGGTAAAACGCGTGCGCGGTCGTGCCGGCGTTTTTCATGAGCACCATGCGTTGCCGCAGAGGTGCATGCCACTCCGCGGGGATGAGCGCATAACGCACGCGCGTGCGCATCGCCAGTGCGAGCGCGTGGGCATAGGAAATAATGCCGCCCTGCGCGCTGCCCGAGGTCGCAAATTGCGCGGCCTGCGCCACGTTTTCACCGAGGACCAGCTTGGGCTTGACGGCATCCCACAGCCCGGCGTGCGTGAGTGCCTGCTGCGCTGCGCGGCCATACGGCGCGTGATCCGGATTGGCGATGGCGAAACGCTTGACCTGCCCTGCCGCCAGAGCGGATGCGAGATGGTCAAGGGCCGCATCGGGAACGAGCAGTGAATCAATGCTCGACACCACGGCGATCCGGCCCACCGCATAGAGCACCCCTTCGTCGCGCGCCTTGCCTTCGTCGTATAACGCGCGCACATAACCCTCGTCGGCCGACAGGAACAGCTCGAAAGGCGCACCCTCCGCGATCTGCCGGCGAAAATTCCCGGAAGAGCCGAACACAAGCTTGACCGCTGCACCGGTGTCCCGGGTGAAGGCACTCGCAATCTCCGGCAACACCAATTGCAGGTCCGATGCCGCGGCGATGTTCGGCACGTCGGTGGCGCCCACCGGGAGTGCCGTCAACAGCAGTGCGATGACCAATGGAGGCAGGCGCATTACTGAGGATTACGAAAGAACGTGACGCAGGAAATCCGGATACCGTCGTCCCCGCGCAGGCGGGAACCCAGTGGCGTGCGTCGAAAGACGCTGGGGTTGCCGCAGCGCGGCGACGCCGCCGTGGAAACGACGGGAGTCTTGCAGCAACTGTCGCTCATTTCGGTAATCATCAATAGATTCGAGCGCGCAATCGCGCCAAGGATGACTCGCGGCGACTATAGCCTACCCGGGCGCGGCCGCCAGGCGCGACGCACCCGGTCTTATAATCGATAACTGCCGGCCTTCAGGAGCGCATGATGGAACGCATAACGATGTCGATTGACGAAGGGCTCGCCAAGGGTTTCGACGCGCTAATCGCAGCCCGCGGCTACACCAGCCGGTCGGAGGCGATGCGCGATCTCTTGCGGCGGGAGGTCGAAGCCCAGCGCCTCGCCGACGATCCCCAGTCGCATTGCGTGGCGAGCCTTTCGTATGTGTACAACCATCACGCCCGCGACCTTTCCGAGCGCCTGACCGAGTCGCAGCACGCGCAGCACGATCTAGTGGTCGCCAGCATGCATGTGCACCTTGACCACGAGCATTGCCTCGAAACGGTGGTGCTGAAGGGCCCATCGGCAGTGGTGCGCGCGTTCGCGGCCAAGACCCAGGCGGAGCGCGGCGTGCGGCACACGCAAGTCAACCTCATCACAGTAAAGCCCGGCGACGCGCATCGCGTGCCGGGGTACCACCATCATCACCAGGGCCACCAGCACCTGATTCCGAGATCCTGAGCAGTCGCGCATGGGAGGGCGCCGAATCGGTGCCGGGATCGGGTC
>JANXZT010000043.1 GCA_025355395.1 Betaproteobacteria bacterium | reverse complement strand
CGAACATGTTACCGGTGCGACCGAAGCCGCAAATCACCTCGTCGACCACAAACAGAATGTCGTACTTCTTCAGGATCGGCTGGACGCGGTCGAAATAGGTCGCCGGCGGCGGGATCACGCCGCCCGCTCCCATCACGGGCTCGGCGAAGAACGCAGCCACCGTGTCGGGGCCTTCGCGCAGAATCAGCTGCTCTAGATTGGCGGCGAGCCGTGCCGCGAACCCTTCTTCGCTTTCCCCCGGCTGCGCACCGCGGTAGTAGCACGGGCAATCGGCGTGCAGGATTCGCGCGATCGGCAGGTCGAAGTCGTTGTGCGCGAACGCGAGCCCGGTCAGGCTCGCGGTGGCAACCGTCACGCCGTGATACGCGCGCTGCCTCGAAATGATCTTTTTCTTCTGCGGCCGGCCGAGGGCATTGTTGATGTACCAGGCAAGCTTGACCGCGGTGTCATTCGCCTCGGACCCCGAATTCGCAAACAGCGCCTTGCCCATCCCTGCCGGCGCCATGCGGACGAGGCGCTCAGCGAGCTCGGTACTGATCGCGGGCACCTTGCCGGCAAAGCTGTGATAGAACGGCAGCTCGCACATTTGCCGGAATGCCGCATCGGCGAGCCGCCGCTCGGAGAACCCAAGCGATGCGCACCACAGCCCGGCCATGCCCTCGAGGTAACGCCGGCCTTCGTCGTCGTATACGTAGACTCCTTCGCCACGCGTGATGACCAGCGGACCCTCCGTCTGCACGGTTCGCAGGTTCGTCGCGGGGTGCAGGTGGAACGATAGATCGCGGCGTGCGGCCGGCGTCGTCAGCGACATCAGAAACTCCTCTGGAAGTGGGGCGAGTGCAGTGACCGACGTCGATTGTTTGCGCCCGCGGCGGGCACGTCAATAGACGATTTCGCGCGCAGCCGGGAACCGCACCGATTTGACGCCCTTTGTCCCGTCAGTTAGGTTTGTTCTTTTCATCGGATCGCAAGCGAGCAAATGGTGCTTCATGCTGGAGGCTGTCACTGCGGCAGAGTGCGATTCGAAGTGAACGCGCCGTCCCGGCTATCCGTCTCCGAGTGCAATTGCTCGATGTGCTCCAAGGCAGGATATCTTCATCTCATCGTTCCCAAGTCGCGGTTTCGATTGCTTCGAGGCGAAGAATTCCTGACCACGTATACGTTCAATACGAAAACGGCGAAGCACTTGTTCTGCTCGATGTGCGGCGTCAAATCGTTCTATGTTCCGCGTTCGCACCCGGACGGTTACAGCGTCAATGCACGCTGTCTGGATGCCGGAACCGTCGAAGATGTCGTGATCGAGCCCTTCGACGGCCGCGAGTGGGAAAAGCAGTACCCTGAAGGTCGCGGCAAGCTGCCCGATGAATAGGATTCGACTGGCCGCGGACATGCAAGCGGCGCGAGCGGAGCGATTTCAATTGCTGCACGCGCGGCCCGGAGTGTTCGTCATCCCCAATCCATGGGACGCCGGATCGGCCAGGATGCTGGCGGCGCTCGGCTTCGAAGCCCTCGCCACCACGAGCGCCGGATTCGCGTTTTCCCTGGGCCGACCCGACGCCGAAGGCGCGGTCAATCGGCAAGACACACTGACCAACGTTCACGCCATCGTTGACGCCACGACCCTGCCGGTTTCCGCAGACCTGGAAAACGGTTTTGGCGACGACCCGGAAACCTGTGCCGAGACCATTCGATTGGCGGCGCGGGCGGGTTTGGTCGGCGGGTCGATCGAAGACGCGACCGGACGCACCGCAGACCCAATCTACCCGCTGGCGCTGTCCATCGAGCGCATTGTGGCCGCCGTGAAGGCGGCGCGCGCGTTGCCGTTCCCATTCGTGCTTACGGCACGGGCCGAGAACCTGATCAATGGCCGCCCGGATCTTCGCGACACGATCCGACGGCTGCAGGCATTCGCCGAGGCAGGAGCCGACGTGCTCTATGCTCCGGGTTTGAAAACCCGCGACGACATCGACACCGTCGTCAGGTCGGTTTCGCCCAAGCCGGTAAACGTCGTCATGGGACTTTCCGGAGCGCAGCTTTCGCTCGACGAACTTGGCGCGATTGGGGTCAAGCGGGTAAGCGTCGGCTCCGCGCTCGCCCGCGCCGCCTATGGCGCGTTCCTCAAAGCCGCACGCGAGATCCACGATCGCGGGACATTCACGTTCGCCGAGCAGGCGGCAGCCTACGCGGATATGAACGCGATGCTCAGGCTTCCCGACGCAGGAAAGTGATCGGCCGAGAGGGCGGACCCATTGTCGGTGTCCGGCGCGTTTAGCCTCGCGCGGGTCGGGCGACCTTCTTGCCTTGTATTCGTGGCACCGTTCTCGAACGGGGACTCCGCTGCTAGACTTCGAGTTGAGTCTGGTCTGCGTCGAAGAACGCCGGCCGCGAGATTGCATTCAAAACCCAGTCGATCGCGCCATCCCGTGTCGGCTTCCGGCAGCAATCCCGCCTGCTCCAGCTCCGCGAAGCCGCGGTCCGCCTCCGCTTGCGCGCGGGTGAACACGTCGGGGCGGCGCCCGATCAGCGTGGTCGGGAAGCCATGAATCGCGAATGTAAGCGCGAGGCTCGGGCCGATCGTGCCGGCGCCGATGATCGTGACGCGC
>JANXZT010000014.1 GCA_025355395.1 Betaproteobacteria bacterium | reverse complement strand
AGCGATGCGCAGCATCGGCAATATCTGCCGGTGTCGTCCCTAGCACTACCATGGCGCGGTCTCCACCCAGGGGGCAACGCGCCACCGATCCGGAGCGGGTCTTCGAGCACATTGCCGCATGTCCGCGCTCACGATCCCGCTTGCGCTGGTGCGTCCGACAAAGCCCACGCAATGGGTTCCGAGGCGCGAAACGGCACGACGGACGCGTCGCCGAACCTCAACTCATTCGGTACCGTCCACGAATGCTTTTGCAGCACGATCGTGTCCGCGTTTCGAGGCAGCTGGTAGAAATCTGCACCGTGGAAGCTCGCAAACGCTTCCAGCCGGTCCAGTGCGCCGGCGTGTTCGAAGACTTCTGCGTACAACTCAATCGCGGCGTGCGCCGTATAAATGCCAGCACACCCACACGCGGACTCTTTGGCGTGTCTCGGATGCGGCGCACTATCGCTGCCGAGGAAGAACTTGGGATTGCCGCTGGTTGCGGCGGCGATGAGTGCGCGACGATCGCTTTCGCGTTTAAGCACGGGCGCGCAATAGTGATGCGGGCGCAGGCCACCCTCGAAGAGCGCGTTGCGATTGAGGAGCAGGTGGTGCGCGGTGATGGTCGCCGCGACGTTCTTCGGTGCTGTCGCGATGAAAATGACGGCATCGACCGTAGTGATATGTTCCAGGACGATGCGCAATTTGGGAAACGTATCTAGCAGCACTCTCATATGACGGTCGATAAATGCCAGTTCGCGATCGAAGACATCCGTTCGCGCATCGGTGACCTCGCCATGGATCAGCAGCGGCAGATCGTGTTCTTCCATTGCCGCAAGGACCGGGTAGACGTTCGCGAGATCCTGCACCCCGTTTTCCGAATTCGTGGTTGCGCCGGCCGGGTAATATTTGACGGCGTGTACGGTGCCGCTCGCCTTGGCGCGTGCGATCTCCTGCGTCGACGTGGCTTCGGTCAAGTAGAGTGTCATGAGCGGCTCGAACGAGACGCCCGCCGGCACCGCGGCGAGGATGCGACGCCGATACGCATCAGCTGCATCCACCGTTGTGATGGGTGGCCTCAGGTTCGGCATGACAATCGCGCGCGCAAATCGGTGCGCGGTATCGGGGACGACGTGCGTAAGGAGCGCGCCATCCCGCAGATGCACGTGCCAGTCATCTGGGCGGGTAAACCTGAGCGTGGTGTGCGTCATGATGAACTCACGGGTTGCAGTAGTTGCAGCGGGAGGGATCGGCGAACGGTGGGTTTGTTCTGTCGCGCTGTTCGCGGTGCTCGCACGTGAGGCAACCGAGAACGTCGGCGCGCGTCTGGCCTGTGGGTGCGCCGCAGCTGGCGCATGACAGACCCGCCAGTTGCTCGACGGTCCAATAACCCGGGGTGCCACAGGCCGGGCAAAGCGAGGCGATCCTCCTGGCTAAATCCTCCGCGGCCAGGCCAATCATGTTCATGCGCGTCGGATTGGCGTGGGCACGGACGTCGCTTTCGAGAAACACCAGGCCAGAGTCTGATTCCGATCGGGCCCAGGCAAAGGCATCTCGAAATTGCTCGTGCGACTGAATTGCCTTGCGGATGCGCAGGTCGGTCTCGCTCTGCGGACGCACCACCAGGTGATGTTCAGGGAAACCCCATTCGCGTGCGAAGTTCTCGGCGGTCGACCAGTCGTCGGTCAGGCAGTGGGCGAACGTGGCCCGGCCTTGCGCCACGCCAACGATTTCGAGTTGGCGCTCGTCATCGAGGAACAGCAGCAGTTCGCGATTCCACGGGAACATTCCCGTGAACGGGTCCGGCCCGAAACTCCCTTCACTGGCCAGCCCTAGCGGCAAGCCTGACAGAGCGATGCCCATCCGCGCTTTCTTGCGTGCAGCCTCCAGCTGATTGCCCGCGCGTGGAATGTCCCGGGTGAACGTGCCCAAGCGGTCGGTATCATATCCGGCGACCAGAACAATATGGCAACCCAGTACCGGCTCCAAGGCCGGCGCGATAACACGCTCCTTGCCATGTTGCGTGAGCAGTGCGACACGGCGTCCGTCATAGGTACAGGTGACCGAGCCGGTCGCGGCTGGAGTTTCCGAGGCAGCAGCGCTATTCAAGGACATACCTCATGGCCTTCGCGTGCAATCACCCATCCGGGCGATCGGCGCATCCCCTGATGCGGTAAGCGGTCGTGCCGGCAATACGCGAAACGTGATGCGAGTGAACACCTCGTCCAGGTACAGCCCGGCATAGAACCAGGGATACAACCGCTGCCCGATGCCACCCTCGGGGTTCGCCCGAATGGCGCTTTGCACGAGAAAGAGAAGGATGAAACATCCTTGGACCCAGAGAATCCGGAATGGGGTCACCTCAGCTCCGGACATCGGCGCTTGCATCCACCCACCGAACAGCGCGTGCAATCCGAAAAAGGCGAACACAATGCCGAGCGCGCTGAGCACCGCAGCGATCCGCCAGCGATGCCTGATCGAGTAAGTGTGTGACAAAAGCAGCGATGGCAGCGCCAGCCCCACGGTGCTGACGGTCACCCATAGCGCAGGGGTGTGGTCAAAATCGATGCGCAACACCAGTGCGGCGACGCTGAGCAGCGAGATTCCCACGACAGCGGCGATGGCGCTGCCCCCGAGTGCGACGGGTACGCGAGCTGGGGTGAGCTGCGCAAGTCTCGTTTGTTCGACGGCGCCGCCAGCACTGAGAAAGGCATGGGCCTTGTACAGCGAGTGCGCTATCAGATGCAGCAGGGCGATGTCGTAGAGGCCCAGACCACACTCCATCAGCATGAATCCCATTTGGGCACAGGTCGACCAGGCGAGCATGACCTTGATGCTGATGCGCGTCATCATCACCAGGGCGGCAATAACCGCTGTCACGCTTCCCGCGATGACAAGCAATGTTTGCGCCGCCGGAACATGGGCAATGAGACTTGCGAGCCGGATCATTAAGAAACCACCGAGATTGACGACGCCGGCGTGCAACAGCGCGGAAACCGGTGTGGGCGCTTCCATCACCTGGATGAGCCACCCATGGACCGGCAACTGCGCGCACTTGAGCAGTGCAGTGATGGCAAGCAGTACGGCAGCAATCTGCAGGCTGTCCGGCAGGGTGTTCATTGTTCGGACGCGTTGCGCCACCTCGCTGATTTCCAAGGTGCCCAGCGAATGACCGATCAGGACAATGGCTGCTGCCAGACAAAGATCGCCTAAACGGCTGGCAATGAATTTCTTGTGGGCAGCAATCAACGCCTGCGGTCGGTCGAGGTAGAAGGTGAGCAGTTGATGGAGCGCCAGACTGGTCCCCAGCCAAGCAAGCGCTAGTACCACGAGATTGTCAGTGATAAGGACCACGCTCACTGCCGCAAGTGTCGACATCAGTGCGCGCACATCGCGCGCCTGGCCGGGCTCCCCGCTCAGGTAAGTCTGCGAATAGCGCAGGATGACCCAGCCAATAAAACTCACCAGGAGCTGGATGAGTCCGCCCACGCGGTCCGCCTGCAAACTCAGC
>JANXZT010000005.1 GCA_025355395.1 Betaproteobacteria bacterium | reverse complement strand
GCGCGCTGGAAGGCGTGTGAATGCAGGTCGCACAAGCCAGGCAATACGGCGCCCTCGATGCGTTCCAGGCCGTCGCCCGGAGCATCCACGTTACCTTCGAGGCGCGTGATCATTCCACTCGCATCGACGTCGATGCGCACGTTGTGCGCCCAGCCGTCGGGCAGCCAGGCATCGGTGGCGAAGAGTCGTCGCATGGGTTGCTAACGCGCGGTGGTTGCCCACTCATCCATCAGGCTCACCAATGATTTGATAAGCGGCCGCAACTGGCCGGCGAGGGCCTGGTCGAAAGCATAGGGGACATCCTCTTGCATGTAGATGCGCTCCGACAATTCGAGCTGGACCGCATGGATGCCGTCGCCGGGCCGGCCGTAATGGCGCGTGATATAGCCCCCTTTGAAACGGCCATTGAGCACACTGGTGTAACGGTCGTCCTGCCGGCACCGGGCGAGCAGGCGCGCAGCGAGCTCCGGATGCGCCGCCGCGCCGTCGCTGGTCCCGAGATTGAGGTCGGGCAGGCGGCCTTCGAAAAAACGGGGGACCTCGGACCGGATGGAATGGGCGTCGAGCAGAATCGCGACACCGAAGCGGGCGCGCAGGCGTTGTAATTCCTGATGAAGCTGGTGGTGATACGGAGCCCAAACGCTTCCGCGGCGCACGTCGATGTCTGCCGGACTGGGTGCTTTGCCGGGTAGATAGATCGGCCGGTCGCTGAACAGCGCCGTCGGACACAGCTCGGTATTGCTCGCCCCCGGATAGAGCGGCGTGCCGTCAGGATCGCGGTTGAGGTCGATCACATAGCGCGAGTGCGTAGCAACCAGTACGCTGGCGCCCATTTCATCCAGGAAATCGTACAGGCGCGGCACGTGCCAGTCGGTGTCGGGCAGGCCGCGTGCTTCCTCCGTCAGATCCGAGGCGAGCGACTCCGGAATGTAGGTGCCCGGGTGCGGCATGCTCACCAGAAGCGGCACGCGACCTTGCGCAAAGATGAACGGTTCCACGATCAGTCGACAGTTCTCAGTGGGCAGCGGTCACAGGATTACCGAGCGCGTCCGAGTGACGGTGCTTCCGTGGCGCACCACGGCGTGACACGGGTTGTAGCCGATTCGGTAGGCGAGATCGCCGGGCGAATCGATATCCCACAATACGAAGTCGGCGTCCATGCCGGATTGCAGCATCCCGCATCGGTCCTGCAGGCCCAGCGCGCGCGCTGCGTTGCGGGTAACGCCAGCCAGGGCTTCGGCCGGTGTCATGCGAAAGAGGGTACACGCCATGTTGAGCATGAGTAGAAGCGATGTGGTGGGCGATGTTCCGGGATTGCAGTCGGTGGCAATCGCGATGGGCACTGCGGCGCGCCGCAGTGCCTCGACCGGCGGCACTTTCGTGTCGCGCAAGAAATAAAACGCGCCCGGCAGCAGCACGGCGACCGTGCCGCTCCTAGCCATCGCGGCAATTCCCGCCGGCGAAAGATGCTCCAGATGGTCCGCGGACAGTGCGCCGAATTTTGCCGCGAGTGCTGCGCCCTCCTGATCCGAGAGCTGCTCGGCGTGAAGCTTGACGGGAACGCCAGCGACACGCGCGGCGCGAAACATTCGTTCGGTTTGTGCGGGAGTGAAGCCGATCGTTTCGCAAAATGCATCCACGGCATCGGCGAGGCCAGCGGCCACGATGGCCGGGAGCACGGTTTCGCACAGGAAGTCGATATAGTCGTCAGGGCGTGCGGAAAATTCGGGCGGGAGGGCATGGGCGCCAAGAAAAGTGGTGCGCACCGTTACCGGCAGATCACGGCCAAGCCGGCGCGCGACGCGCAACATCTTCGCTTCGTTTGCGGCATCGAGGCCATAGCCCGACTTGATCTCAACGGTCGTCACCCCTTCCCGCAACAGCGCTTCGAGCCGCGGCACCGATTGCGCCAACAAGGCGTCCTCGGCGGCCGCGCGCGTGGCAGCGACGGTCGATGCGATGCCGCCACCGGTGCGCGCAATCTCTTCGTAAGACACGCCGTTGCACCGCTGCTCGAATTCGTGCGCACGGTTGCCCGCATACACCAGATGGGTGTGGCAATCGACGAGACCCGGGGTGATCCATCGGCCGCCCGCATCATGAAGCGTGACGGATGGCCGTTTGCCCGCGGCCGGAAGTGTTGCGCGCGGTCCCACCCACACGATGCGACCGGCGGCGATGCCCAGGGCCCCATCGTCGATCGCGCCATACGGCGTGCCGGGAACCATGGTCGCAAGGCGCGCATGGGTCCACACCGTGTCCCAGTGCGTGCTGGCGGGCGCTGATCCGCTCACGCGAGGCCTGGTCCGGAGTGCGTCGCCGTCGGGTTGCCCTGCGCGCCCTGTTGCACGGCAATCTGGATGGTGATGGCGAGGGCGGGTATTGCGCGCGCTGAGCGCAGCAGCACGTATTCGGCCGCGCGGGCGCCGCCGTCGATCCTGAGCGTCTCGCCTTCACCGATCTCGCAGGTGTCCTGGCCGCGAACCTCGACGGTGATCGAGCCTTCCGCGCAATGCATCAGCACAGTCTCTCCACCGACGGCGTGCTTGACCGGTTCACGTCCGGGCCGCAACACCGTGGTGACTGCGCCCGCCGCGTTACGCGCCACCATCACATTGAGATCGCGCACGGGGCCATTCGTGAGCGTGCAATGCACAGCGCACTCGCCGGCAAAATCAAGGCGCTGGTACGGCGCGTCCAGTGTCACGGCGGGCTTGTCATCACATTGCAGCAGCAGGCCATGACCATTCATCAAGATGAGCGTGCGGTCGTAGCCGGCGAAGCGCGAGAACGCGCCGGAATGCACGATGTCAGCCATGCTCACCCGCCAGAGAAAGCTCGGAGCGGCGATATCGCCTGCATCGGGAAACACGGCAATCTCGCGTGTCGTGCCACCGCCGTTCTTCCACGGCATGACCCGGTAGTCGCACGGCCGCAGCACCGCATGGCCGATCGAGTCCATGGCCGCACTGCCTCGCGAAGGCGCCGGCCGTGTCAAACGAGAAATGGCAGCTTGAGACCGTGGCTGCGGGCGCATTCGATCGCGTCTTCGTAGCCCGCATCGGCGTGCCGCATGACCCCCGTCGCGGGATCGTTCCACAGCACGCGTGCGATGCGCTTCGCCGCCGCATCGGTGCCGTCGCACACGATCACCACGCCGGCATGCTGCGAAAATCCGATCCCCACACCGCCGCCGTGATGCAGGCTCACCCACGTGGCGCCGCCCGCAGTGCTGAGGAGCGCGTTGAGGAGCGGCCAATCCGAGACGGCGTCGGAGCCATCCTGCATGGCCTCCGTTTCGCGATTCGGGCTCGCCACCGATCCGGAGTCGAGATGATCGCGGCCGATGACGATCGGGGCCTTCAACTCGCCGCTACGCACCATCTCATTGAACGCAAGCCCGGCGCGGTCACGCTCACCAAGACCGATCCAGCAGATCCGCGCCGGAAGACCCTGGAAGGCGATGCGTTCGCGCGCCATGTCGAGCCACCGATGCAGGCTCGCGTCCTCCGGAAATAGCTCCTTCATCTTGCGATCGGTCTTGTAGATGTCCTCCGGATCACCGGAGAGGGCGACCCAGCGAAAGGGACCCTTGCCGCGGCAGAACAGCGGCCGGATATAGGCCGGAACGAATCCCGGGAAGTCGAAAGCGTTGGCAACCCCTTCCTCCCATGCGACCTGCCGGATGTTGTTGCCGTAGTCGACCGTGGGGATGCCCATGCGCTGGAACGCCAGCATTGCGTTGACATGCGCGACGATGGATTGCCGGGCAGCCGCCTCCAGTCCCTTGGGGTCCGACTGTTGTGCCTGCTGCCAGCGCGCAATCGTCCAGCCGGCGGGCAGGTAACCGTGCACCAGGTCATGCGCCGACGTCTGGTCGGTGACGAGATCCGGTCGCATGCCGCCTTGTTGTGCGCGTCGCAGCAATTCGGGCAGCACTTCCGCGGCATTGCCCAGTAGCCCCACCGAAACGGCGGACTTGCGTCGGGTCGCCTCCTCGATGATGGCCAGCGCTTCGTCGAGCGTGCGTGCCTGGCAGTCGAGGTAACGGGTGCGAAGCCGAAAATCGATGCGCGATTCCTGGCATTCCACAACGAGGCTCGACGCACCCGCCAGGGCAGCGGCAAGCGGCTGTGCCCCGCCCATCCCGCCCAGGCCGGCGGTCAGGATCCATCGCCCGGCGAGATCGCCGCCGTAGTGCTGCCGTCCCGCCTCGACGAAGGTTTCGTAAGTGCCCTGCACGATGCCCTGCGAGCCGATGTAGATCCACGACCCCGCGGTCATCTGCCCATACATCATGAGGCCTGCCCGATCGAGCTCGCTGAACTTTTCGGAAGTCGCCCAATAGGGCACGAGATTGGAGTTTGCGATCAAGACACGCGGCGCGTCGGGATGGGTCTTGAACACGCCGACCGCCTTGCCCGACTGGATGAGCAGGGACTCGTCTTCTTCGAGCGCGATCAGTGCGCGGATGATCGCGTCATAGCACAGCCAGTTGCGCGCGGCCCGGCCACTGCCTCCGTAGACGACGAGGTGCTGCGGGTCTTCCGCCACATCCGGGTCGAGATTGTTCTGCAGCATCCGGTAGGCGGCCTCGATGAGCCAGTTCCGGCAGGTGAGGGTAGCGCCCCGCGGGGCGCGGATAATGCGCGTCGGGTCGAACCGCAAATCCTCCGCTGCTCCGGAATCCTTCATCGCTGCACCCTTCCGTTGCCCATTACCATGGTTATCGCCACCCGTGCCGTAGAGGCGCATTCATGGTAGCACCCGGCGGGGGAATCGCCTCGCGCGTGGGCAGCGCACTTGCGCTCGACCGGCGTGTTTTCCGGCGGCGTGCATGCCGGCACGGTATTCTTGTCAACCGCGCCTTGAAGCGTCGCTTCGCTGACTGCGACTCGATCGGCCGACCTTGACCGCCAGGAAGGCGGAAACCAGCCCGCATACTGCCCCGTGACCGTCAATTTCCTGCGCGTCTACACTCCGTTCGCCGCGGGTTACTCGTGATCGACATGAGCCGCCAGGCGTTTGACATGGACACCGCCGGCGGGCTCAAGATGGCCTTCAGCATCGTGCTGTTGCTCGAGGCCGTCGCGTATGCGTGGTTCGCGCTCGGTTGGCGAAGGCACGCGAGCCGACGCCACGGCGCCGTTGGCGTGGGAGTCTAGGCGTCATGCATCTTCATATTCTCGGTATCTGCGGCACGTTCATGGGCGGCATCGCGGCCATTGCCAAAGCGGCGGGCCACACCGTCAGCGGCTGCGACGCCAACGTCTATCCCCCTATGAGCACGCAACTCACGACATTGGGCATCGGCCTCACCGAAGGTTGGGATCCGGATCAACTCGAAGGCATCGCCCGCGACGCCGATGTGTTCGTGGTCGGCAACGTCGTCTCCCGCGGTAACCCGCTGATGGAAGCGGTGCTCGATGCCGGGCGAGTGCACGTCTCCGGGCCGCAATGGCTCTACGAGAACGTGCTCCATGATCGCTGGGTGCTCGCGGTGGCGGGCACGCACGGGAAGACGTCCACGACCGCGATGCTGGCATGGATCCTGGACCATGCGGGACTCTCGCCCGGATTCCTGATCGGGGGTGTTGCCGTCGATTTCGGCATTTCGGCGCGATTGTGTGGCGCCGACCAAAGTCCGTTTTTTGTGATCGAGGCCGACGAATACGACACTGCGTTTTTCGACAAGCGATCCAAGTTCGTGCATTACCATCCGCGCACGGCGATCCTCAACAATCTCGAATACGATCACGCTGACATCTTTCCCGACCTGGCCGCGATCGAGACACAGTTCCATCACCTTGTTCGTACCGTGCCAGGGCAGGGACGCCTCATTGTCAACGGTGGCGAGGCGGCCCTTGACCGGGTGCTCGCGCGCGGTGCCTGGAGCGAGATCGAGCGCTTCGCCTTCGAAGGGACCGACGCCGTCGCGGGCGGCTGGACCATCGGCGAAGACGGCACCGTGCAATTCGCCGGTGCGATCCAAGGCCGGTTGCAGTTCGGCGAAGCAGGACGCCACAATCAACTCAATGCGCTGGCCGCCATCGCCGCCGCGCGCCACGCCGGCGTACCCGTTGCGCACAGTCTTGCGGCGCTCGTTGACTTTCGCGGCGTCAAGCGGCGCCTGGAAACCCGCGGGGTCGTTGCCGGCATCACGGTCTACGACGACTTCGCGCATCACCCGACCGCCATTGCGACAACCATCGACGGATTGCGCCGGCGCACCCGCGGGGGCCGCGTGCTGGCGGTGCTGGAGCCACGCTCGAACACCATGAAGCTCGGCGCGGTCAAGGATGCGCTGCCGGCAAGCCTCGAGGGCGCCGACCGCATTTTCTGCTACGCCGCGAATGTCCATTGGGACGTTGCCGGGGCGCTGCGGCCGCTGGCCGATCGCGTGACGGTGATCGACGACATCGATCGGCTGATCGATGCCATCGTGGCCGATGCGCGTTCCGGCGATCACATCCTGGTCATGAGCAACGGCGGATTTGGCGGTATCCACGACAAGCTGCTCAACCGCCTGCATGCCGGCACAGCCAAGGTTACCGCTTCGGGCTGAACCGCGAGGCCAGATGACCCAAAGGCTGACCCAAACGCTGACGCCAACGCCAACGCTCATTTACCTGCACGGATTCAACTCGGCACCGACCAGTGCGAAGGGGCGACTTCTTGCGCAGGCCGCCGCGAATTTGACTTCACCGCCGCATTTTTACCTTCCTCAGCTTCCGCACCGGCCGGCGCAGGCCATCGAGGAAATAGAGGCATTGCTTCATGCCCACGCCGTTGATCCGGCCGCGCTCACGTTCATCGGCAGCTCGCTCGGCGGCTTTTACGCGACCTGGCTCGCGGAGCGCCACCATGCCCGCGCGGTGGTCATCAATCCCGCGGTAAAGCCGTACGCATCGCTCGCAAGCTTCCTTGGCCGGCAACACAACCCCCACACCGGCGAAGCGTACGTGCTGACCGACGCGCATCTTGAAGAGATGAGGGCGCTGCGGGTCGCACGCATCACGTGTCCGGAGCGATATTTCCTGCTCGTGCGCAGCGGCGACGAGGTCCTCGATTGGCGGCAAGCGGTTGCGTATTACGCCGGTGGGTGGCAATACGTCGCCGGCGGCGGCGATCATGGATGGGCGGATTTTGCCGAAGAGATGCCGTCGGTCCTGCGGTTTGCGCGCTGTGCGGCATGAGCGACGGCTTCGGCATCACCACCGCGTGCATGACCGGCCAATCGCTGGCGCCGGGTGAGGGCTGTTCGGTGACGGTGCGGTTCGCGCCGGTGGCGCCAAGGCAGGAGTCCGGTGCCTTATGGCTACGCGACACCACCAGCACGCCTGAGCAACTGATCACGTTCTACGGCCGCGGCACCGGCGTTGCGGCCGGCACTTCGACGCTCTCGTTCGCCCCTGCGCCGTTGCAGCTTCCGACCCAGGCGATCGGCGCGGCCAGTGCGCCGACCAGCTTGCAGTTGCAAAACCGCGGCGGCGTCGCCATTACTCCGATTGCGCTGGTGTTCAACGGCCCGGCGGCCTATGAGCTCAGCGCCATCGGCGATTGCGCGGTGGGCCGAACCATCCCTGCCGGCGGCGCCTGCTTCCTGGCCATCACATTCACGCCGCAAGCGACCGGCACGCGCTTGGCCAATCTGGTGGTCGATGCCCCACAGCTCGCGTCCCTCGCCATCCTGCAGATCGCTGGCACGGGAGTCTCTGCTGCAATCAATGGCCCGCCGGCCGTCGAGATCGTGGAGTTCCACCACCCCGCGCTCATCCTGAAATCGCATGGGTATAGTGTGATCAGGCCCTAAAATAGGCAATGACCAAGCCCACACTCGCCGGCAAGCTGGTGGTCGCGATCTCTTCGCGGGCGCTTTTCGACTTGACGGAGAGCCATCGCGTGTACACCGAGCTCGGGGTCGATGCCTATCACCGCTATCAGATCGAGCACGAGAACGAGATGCTGCAGCCGGGGCCGGCCTTCGCCCTGGTGCAAAAGCTGCTGCGACTCAATCGTCCCGAAAAGCAGTATGTCGAAGTCATCCTGCTTTCCCGCAACAGCGCCGATACGGGACTGCGCGTCTTCAATGCCATCAAGCACTACACACTCGACATTTCGCGCGCGGCGTTCACCAAGGGCGAGCCGACATCGCGCTATGTGCCGGCATTCGGGGCGCATCTTTTTCTTTCGGCCGACACCGACGATGTAAAGCGCGCGCTGGAGGACGGGTACGCCGCAGCCACGATTTTTCCCAGTGTGTTCAAGAACGAGACGGACGAACTGCGGATCGCGTTCGACGGCGATGCGGTGCTCTTCTCCGACGAAGCGGAGCGGGTCTACCAGGCGAAGGGTCTTGCCGCCTTTGCCAGGAGCGAAACTGAATCGGCGCTGGAGCCGCTCTCCGGCGGCCCGTTCAAGGAGTTCCTCGCCGGTCTGCACCGCATCCAGGCCGACTTTCCCGACGACAAGAGTCCGATTCGCACGGCTCTGGTTACCGCCCGCGGCGCACCGGCGCACGAGCGGGTGATCCGCACTCTGCGGGCATGGAACATCCGTATCGACGAGGCGCTCTTTCTGGGAGGCCTCGACAAGGGTGAGTTCCTGCGCGCGTTCGGGGCGGATATTTTTTTCGACGACCAGCGCTCGCACGTCGAATCGGCGATGAAGCACGTTGCGTCATGCCACGTGCCGCATGGAATCGTGAACGAAGGCCCGCGATAGGCATCGATCCGGCCATGATGGCCCGGCCGGCAACACTGCGGGGTTTGAGCGGGTCGGAAACCGTATGCCCCGTCGCCGCTTCAGTGCCCGGCGTTGTTGTATGCCAATCTCCCGTAAAACGGATACGAGGGGTCGTTGTAGCCCGGCGTGGACGGGTGTCCGGGTGCCACCAGCGCGTCGACGATCGCGTCGTCGCGCACATCCCATGCGGCGCCGAGGGCCGCGACATAATCTTGCCAATGCTCCGGGGTGCGCGGCCCGGCAATGACCGAGGTGACGATGCGGTTCGCCCAGAGCCAGGCCAGCGCGAACTGCAGCAGCGTGCGACCGGTCGCCTGCGCGTGCTCGCGCAACGTCTGGGCGATGCGCAGCGACTCTTCACGAAACTCGGTTTCCATGATGCGCTTGTCACCCCGCGCGGCCCGACTCCCGGGAACCGGTGCGGCTCCCGGCGCATATTTGCCGGTCAGCACACCGCGCGCCACAGGGGAGTACGAGGCCACGCCGATCCCGTAGTAATCGCATGCCGGCAGAATTTCGACTTCCGGCATGCGGTTCAACAGGTTGTAATAGGGTTGGCACACCACCGGCTGCGGCACGTGCATGGATCGGCACAGATGCATGATTTCGGCAATGCGCCAGCCGCGAAAATTGGAAAGGCCGAAATACCGGATCTTGCCGCTGCGAATCAACTCACCCAGCGCACCGACGGTTTCCGAGAGCGGGGTGTCGGTATCGTCGCGGTGCAGGTAATAGATGTCGATGTAATCGGTGGCAAGGCGCGAGAGGCTCTCCTCGCAGGCACGCAGCAGCCATCGCCGCGATGAGCCACCGTCATGCGGCTTGGTGGTCATGACATTGCCGGCCTTGGTGGCGAGGATCCATTGCGAGCGCTTGGCCGCGATGGCAGGACCGACCACCCGCTCCGATTCGCCCTTGGTGTAGACGTCGGCGGTGTCGATGAAGTTGACACCGGCATCGAGCGCTGCGTCGATGATCCGCGCCGAGGTTGCCGCGTCGGTGCGATCGCCGAACATCATGGTCCCCAGGCACAGGGGTGAAACATGGAGGCCGCTTTGCCCCAGTCGCCGATACTGCATGCTCATTGCGCGCCTCCGTCGGTCATGGTGCGCTGACTATGCCGCAAGGCGAGGGCATCGGCAATGTAGCCGTGATAGCGCACCTGAGGGCCGGTATAATCGGCGCCCCGCCGGGCCGCCTGGCTCCGCACCCCTGCTTTCTCCCATGCATGTCCTTTTCGAGGACGACGGCCAATGCAAGGCCGGGACCGTCCTTGCCGACAACGACGCCTCGTTGCAGGTCGAGGCGGTCTCTGGCAAGCGCCTGAAGATCAAGGCGACCAGCGTCCTGCTGCGATTCGCGGCGCCGTCGCCGGCGGCGCTGCTCGCCGACGCGCATCGTCTCGCGACCGAGCTCGATCCGCAGTTCCTCTGGGATGTGAGCGCCGACGAAGAGTTTGGCTTTGCCGATCTCGCCCACGAATATTACGGACATGCGCCGCAACCGGCGGAGGCGGCGGGTGTGGCCATGGTGCTGCATGCCGCGCCAATCTTCTTCTACAAGCGCGGCAAGGGGCGCTACCGGCGCGCGCCGCCCGAGGCGCTCAAGGCCGCGCTCGCCGCGGTCGAACGCAGGAAGCGCGAGTCGGAGCAGGGCCAGGCGTGGATTGCGCTGCTCAAGGACCACCGCTTGCCCGATGCCTTTGGCGCGAAGATGCGCATGCTGCTGCACAAGCCCGACAAGCAAAGCCAGGAATGGAAGGCGCTCGCCGCCGCCTGCGACGCGCTGCAAACCAATCCGCTCTCGCTCCTGGCGGCAAGCGGCGCGATTCCTTCCAGCCACGACTATCATTTCGAAGCGTTTCTGACCGAGGCTTTTCCGGACGGGACCGGTTTCGGCGCGTGGGGCGCCTTGCCCCCGCTCCCGGAACTGCCGATCGCGGAAGTGCGCGCGTTTTCGATCGATGATGCCGCCACCACCGAGATCGACGATGCCTTTTCGGTGACGCTCATGGCCAACGGCAACTGGCAGGTCGGCATCCATATCGCCGCGCCGGCGCTTGCCATTGCGCGCGGTTCGCCGCTCGATGCCATCGCGCGGCATCGCCTGTCCACGGTGTACATGCCGGGACGCAAGATCACTATGCTGCCCGAGCCTGTCATCGAGGCTTTCACCCTCGCCCCCGGCGCGGCCCGCCCGGCGCTGTCGCTTTACGTCGAGATGACACCGGAAGGGCAGACGCTTGCCCATCACACCCGCGTGGATCGCGTGCCGGTGGGCGAGAACCTGCGCCTTGATGCGATCAGCGACACCTTCACTGCCGAATTGCCGGCGCCCACCGACGGGCCGTGGACGGCGGAGTTGCGCGTGCTGTGGCGCCTTGCGCGCACCCTCGCCGATGCGCGGGCCAAGCCCGACTTCGCGCGCATCGACTACAACTTCTACGTGGACTGGGACGCGGCGCCGGAGGGGCGCATCGCGATCGTCCCGCGGCCGCGCGGCTCACCGCTCGACAAGCTTGTCTCGGAGCTCATGATTTTCACCAACAGCACCTGGGGCAAGCTGGTCGCCGATGCGGGGGTGCCTGGTCTTTATCGCACCCAAGGCTACGGCAAGGTCAAGATGAGCACGCGCCCGGCCGAGCACCAGGGCCTGGGTGTCTCGCATTACCTCTGGGCGAGCTCGCCCTTGCGGCGGTACTCCGATCTCGTCAACCAGCGCCAGATCGTGGCGTTGATTGCGGGAGAAAAACCGGCCTATGCCGACAACGATGCGGAGCTTTTCGGCGTGCTCGCCGATTTCGAGGCGACGTATTCGAGCTATGCCGCGTTGCAGTCGCGCATGGAGCACTACTGGTGCCTGCGCTGGCTGCAGCAGGAAGCGGTTCTGGAGATCGAGGGCACGGTGATACGCGACAACCTGGTGCGCCTCGCCCGCTTGCCGATGGTGGTCCGACTCGGTGATCTTCCCTCGCTGCCACCGGAGAGCGCGGTACGGCTCGCGGTGGTGCGCATCGATCTTCTCGCGGCTACACTGGAATGCCGGTTTGCCGGTGCCGCCTGATGAACGGCGAGCCCGCAAGAGCGCATCGCATCACGCCACGCTACAATGGAATCGTTCAAGCATCGCCTTTCACCACTTGACGAGCCGAACCGCGACACCGAAGCGCCCTTCCGCCGGGACTAGCCGGCCGGCGACGCGCGTTGCCGGGTCATCCAAGGTCGCGCCACCTGTGGGCGCCACACCAGCGCCGCGCTCGCCCGGACCCAATCGCGATAACTCCCGCAACAAGGCAATCGCGAAAAAATCGCGTGCGCCGCTACGCTTGCGCAGCACTAAAAAATTGGATGGAGCGTCGCGCAGTACCCGGGTTTCGTTCCTGACCGTTGCCCTCACCGCGTCGGTCATGCTGCATGCGGCCGTGCTCTCCATTCATTTCCGGCCGGAGATCGAGCGCATGCTTGATCGCACACCGTCGCTCGAGGTCGCGCTGGTCAATGCGCGGTCGCCAGACAAGCCGTCGAAAGCCGATGTGCTGGCGCAGGCTAATCTGGACGGTGGCGGCAACACCGACGAGGCGCGGCGGGCGAAGACACCCTTGCCGGTGCTGCCCAGGGACAGCCCGCGAAACGATGTTGCGGTCGTGCCCGAACAGGTCGATGCGCTCGAGCGCCAGGCCCAGGAACTGTTGACGCAATTGCGCAATACACCGATTGCACCGGACGCGAACAAGCCGGTCGAACAGTCGGAGCGTCCCGTCGCACCGTCGATTTCAGAACTTACGCAGCGCAGTCTGGAAGCGATGCGGCTCGAAGGCCAGATCGCCAAGGACCTCGATGCCTATCAGCAACGGCCCAAGCGCCGCTTTGTCGGCGCCCGCGCCATGGAATACCGATTTGCGCGTTACGTCGAGGATTGGCGGCTCAAGGTGGAGCGGATTGGAAATCTCAATTACCCGGAGGCGGCGCGGCAGCTCAAGCTGTACGGCAACCTGGTCTTGCTCGTGGTCATTCGCGCCGACGGCACGCTCGAAAATGTGGAAGTGACCCGCTCCTCCGGGCAACGCGTCCTGGACGCCGCGGCCATTCGCATCGTCGAGATGGGCGCGCCGTACGCGCCATTTCCGCCTGACATCAGGCGCGACACCGACGTGCTCGAGATCCCCCGCACCTGGAGCTTCACCAAGGGCGAAGAGCTGCGCTCCGGCACCGATTGAGCCAGTCATCGACATCGCTGTCATCGGCGACCCGCGCGCTGCGCAGACATCGCATCGCCGAGCCTTGCCGGATGCGCTGATTCGAACGCCTGACCGATAGCGCGTGGGCGCTTCCGCTACGCCATGAGCATTCGCCGCGCCGTCCTGTATGCGCTGGCGGCCTTGGTCGCGGTTTGTCTCATCTGGCTTGTCTGGGTAGCCGGTCACGTGGCTTGGTGGCGCACCCATTCGCCCCAAGAGACGGCGTTCATGAGCCAGCGCATGGATGAGCTTCATGCCAAGAGCGCGCGCGCGACCTTGCACTACCGCTGGGTGCCGTATGCGCGAATATCCGATCACCTCAAGCGGGCGATGATCGCCGCCGAGGATTCGCGCTTTGTCGAGCATGAGGGATTCGACTGGGCCGGCATCGAGCTCGCCATCGAAAAGAACCAGCGCCGCGGCCGGGTCGTGGCGGGCGGCTCGACCATCACCCAGCAACTCGCCAAGAATCTGTTCCTGTCTCCGGCGCGCAGCTATTGGCGCAAGGCAGGGGAGGCGATCATCACCGTGATGCTGGAAAACATGCTCGACAAGGAGCGCATCTTCGAGCTCTATCTCAATGTGATCGAATGGGGCAACGGGGTGTTTGGCGCCGAAGCCGCATCGCAGCGGTATTTCGGCATTTCCGCGGCGCAACTCAACGCCGAGCAGGCGGCGCGCCTCGCCGCCATGGCGCCCAATCCGCGGTTCTATGAGCGCAACCAAAACGCGCCGGGCCTGAACCGCAAGATACGCATCATCCTGAGTCGCATGCGCGGGAGCGACCTGCCCTGACCGCGTCGGATGATCACCGAAATGAGTGACCGCTGCTGCAAGGCTCCCGTCGTCCCCGCGCAGGCGTCGCCGCGATACGGCGACCCCAGCGCCTTTCGACGGACGCCACTGGGTCCCAAGCCTCCGCGGGAACGACGATATCCAGATGGCGATAGGGCCTGTTTACCAAGCGAATCGATCGCCGGAGGAGCGCATCCTTCGCGTAGAATGCGACGGCTTTCCGCGCGACGGGGAAAATGTCCCCGATCGTTTTATTCGTCTCATATTGACCACGGCGTGCGCATGCCCGAACTCCTCGACCACGACGAGACCTTCGGCCAAACGCCGCACGCCAGCGTGCAGGACGCGCTGGCCGAGGTGACCGCGCTCCTGCGCCGGCACCGACGGGTAGAAGGCCTCGTCCAGCAGGAGCTCGAGCAAGCCGCGCTCGGCGAGCGCAGCGATCTGGCGGAAAGTGTGGTCTACCGCCAGAACAAAGCGGAGCTGCAGCGCAAGCTCGATCATCTGCATCCGGCCGACATCGCCTACATCCTCGAGGCGCTGCCGCTGGATGAGCGGCTCTACATCTGGGATCTGGTCCGCGCCTCGCGCGGTGGCGACATCCTGCTCGAGGTCTCGGATGCGGTGCGCGAATCACTCATCTCCTCGATGGACACCGAGGAGCTCGTTGCCGCGACCGGCAACCTCGATGCCGACGAGATCGCGGAGTTGGCGCCGGACCTTCCGCAGGAGGTCATGGATGACGTCTTCCAAAGCCTGCCGGTCGAGGAACGCGAACAGCTCCGCGCGGCAATGTCATTCGAAGACGATATGGTCGGCGCGCTGATGGACTTCGAAGACGTGACCGTTCGCCCCGACGTGACGCTCGAGGTCGTGCTGCGGTATCTGCGCCGCTTCGATGAGCTGCCGAGCCAGACCGACCAGCTCTTTGTGGTTGACCGCGGCGAACGGCTCCTTGGCGTGCTGCCGATCAACAAGCTACTGGTGACCGATACGAACGCGACTGTCGGGGAGGTGATGGAGCCGGCCGTCGTCACACTGCTGCAGCATGCCAAGGCCGACGAAGCGGCCAGCGCGTTCGAGCGCTACGACCTCGTCTCGGCGCCGGTGGTCGACACCAACAGCAAGCTGGTCGGACGCGTCACGGTGGACGAGATCCTCGATTTCGTCCGCGAGCGCGGGCACGAGGAGATTCTGGCGCAGGCGGGCCTGCGCGAAGGCGAAGATGTCTTTGCCTCGGTCTGGGCCTCCTTCCGCAACCGGTGGTCGTGGCTCGCCATCAATCTTGTCACCGCGTTCATCGCCTCGCGGGTCATCGGCGTCTTCGAGGGCTCGATCGAAAAGCTGGTGGCGCTCGCGGCACTCATGCCCATTGTCGCGGGCATCGGAGGTAACTCGGGCAACCAGACCATTACCATGATCGTTCGCGCCGCCGCACTGGGCCAGGTCAGTGTGCAAAACGCGAGACAGCTCATCCGCAAGGAAATTACCGTGAGCCTCGTCAACGGATTGGTCTGGGGTGGGGTCATGGGTTTCGTGGCGATGCTTCTCTACGGCGATGTGGCACTCGGCCTGGTGATGGTGCTGGCGATGACGCTCAACCTGATGCTGGCGGCGCTCATGGGGGTGCTGATTCCGATGATGATGCTGAAATTCGATCGTGATCCTGCGCTGGGATCGTCGGTCCTGATCACTGCCGTCACCGACTCCGGCGGATTTTTCATCTTTCTCGGCCTTGCCACCCTGATCCTGCTCTAGGGGTTTGTTGAAATTCTCTGAATTTTCTTGTTTGTCGCATGTCTATGGGATGAGCGATGCAAACGAAAATACGGAGTAACGAGATGCGTGGAGCCGATGTGATGCAAGAAGAGTTGTTCACGTTGGGCGGGCTGGAT
>JANXZT010000544.1 GCA_025355395.1 Betaproteobacteria bacterium | reverse complement strand
CCGAGGAGCGGTGGCGTGAACCGAGGAGCGGTGGCGTGAACCGAGGAGCGGTGGCGTAAACCGACGAGCAGTGGCGTGAACCGAGGAGCAGGGGCCCCATGCGAAGCAAGGGGATGCGACTGGGGCGAACGGCACATGAGGCCGACCCTCGGACGGGCCATGCCGCGCCATTGCGGAGGCCGAGGGGGCCCCATGCGAAGCAACGGGATGCGACTGGGGCGAGACTACGCGTAAGGCCGACACCACCCACCGCGCCCCGACGCCAACCCTTCGGAGGCCGAGGAGTATCAGCCCGCCAGAACCTCGAGATCCACTTGGAGCACGTTCGCGAGCTTGCGCAAGAGGGCGATTGATGGTTCGCCTGTCCTGGATTCGAGTTTAGATATGTGTGCCGGTGTGACTTCAACCGCGGAAGCGAGAACCCTCGCGAAACGGACCGACGAGATTGGCCTCGAGGGTAGCGGTCGAATTCCCGACAAAACCGACCCGGTAAACGGGTGCTGCTGGGCGAGCGAGGCCAGCGGCGCTGCCAATGCGCATATTCCAAGTGCGATCAGCAGTTTCCGTCGCACGATCATCCGTCACCTCGCGCGGAGCAGCATTGCGGAATCGTCATACCAAGCACCTCGGCAGAGTTCGGATTGATCACCGACCGCAGCTCCTCGACTACTCGGCGAGGCTGCACCCTGCCTCCAGGGTTGCCTCGAATGGCGTGTGCACGACACATGGCGCCGGTTTTCCGAGGTGGGTGTCCGGATGGACACGGCGACGCTACGCCGTAGCCCTCGGCGGGTCAAGCGATGCCTGCAAGTACCGCCATGCGCGATAAGACGTCGGCCAATACTTGTGCGTCCACCACGCGGGGCAAACGGGCGCTCGCGAATAGCCCTCGGGTCATTGTTCCATTGGCAGACTTCGCTCACGAGTGCCACCCACCGACGTAAATGGGCATGTTCGTCGTCGTTTTGCGACACACCGCCCTCCGGATTGGTGCGCGAATGATGGTAAGCCTTTGCAAATTTTCCGACGCGTGTGACATTGGTGATGTGCCAGTGACGTGTCCGGTGCGTCTGCGTCAACGCGCTTACGCGCTGTGCGTTACAGCCTAACCGAGGCCGGCACGGCGACTTCGTTTACGGGGGACAACGGCGGGCTTGGATTGCTCGCACTGACTTGAGCAACGTCGTTGTCGTGCACGACTGGCACAGCTTATGCGAGGCTGCTTTCGGGCGTCCTTAAGGATCGGCAGTCCGGCTTCGCACGCAAGGTGAAGTGCTTGCGTCGCATGCTGGCGCCGACCGCCATTGCCACTTCGTTGCTGTGGCTGGCGCAGGCGCAAAGAGTCGTACGCAGTTCCTACAAGACCAAGAAGGCGAGCCGCTCTTAGGATGCCGGGAGCGGAAATGGAATGGCCCGAACTTTCGGCATTTCGCTGGACTGTCTTATTGGGAGTACGAACGATGCCCACCCTGCTGGAAGAGTTCCGATCGAGTTATTCAGCCACCCAAGATGCGGAGTTGGGTCTCGAGGATTATCTCGCGTTGTGCAAGCGCGACTCCGCGACCTACGCCACGGCGGCGGAGCGGATGATCGCGGGAATCGGGAATCCGGAGCTCGTCGACACCCGGAACGACCCGCATCTCGGACGGATCTTCGGTAACCGCGTCATCCGGCGCTATCCGGCGTTTCGCGAGTTCTACGGCATGGAAGACGCGATCGACCAGATCGTCGCGTTCTTCAAGCACGCGGCGCAGGGGCTCGAGGAAAAGAAACAGATCCTGTACCTCCTCGGACCCGTCGGCGGGGGCAAGTCCTCGATCGCCGAGCGCCTGAAAGCGGTGATGGAGGCGCGGCCCATCTTCGCGATCAAAGGCTCGCCGGTCAACGAATCCCCGCTGGGCCTGTTTGCGCCGGAGCGCTTCGGCGCGGTGCTCGAGGCGGACTACGGTATTCCGCGCCGCTACCTCACCGGCATCATGTCGCCGTGGGCGGTCAAGCGCCTGGAGGAATACGGCGGTGACCTGTCGCAATTTCGGGTGGTTCGGATCAATCCGTCGGTGCTGCGCCAGGTGGCGATCACCAAGACCGAGCCGGGCGATGAGAACAACCAGGACATCTCGTCGCTGGTCGGCAAGGTCGATATCCGCAAGCTCGAGCATCTCTCGCAGAACGATCCGGACGCCTACAGTTACTCCGGAGGGCTGTGCCTCGCCAACCAGGGGCTGCTCGAATTCGTGGAGATGTTCAAGGCCCCGATCAAGATGCTGCACCCGTTGCTGACGGCGACGCAGGAGGGCAACTTCAAGGGCACGGAAGGCTTTTCGGCGATCCCGTTCAACGGTCTTATCCTCGCCCACTCTAACGAATCCGAGTGGCACAGCTTCCGCAACAACAAGAACAACGAGGCATTCCTCGACCGCATCTTCGTGGTCAAGGTGCCGTATTGCATCCGGGTGTCCGAGGAAGTCAAGATCTATCAAAAATTGATGGCCAACTCGTCGCTCGCGGGCGCGCCGTGCGCACCGGGCACATTGGAGATGATGGCGCAGTTCTCGGTGCTCACGCGCCTCAAGGAGCCGGAGAATTCGAGCATCTACTCCAAGATGCGGGTCTACGACGGCGAGACGCTGAAGGACGTCGATCCCAAGGCCAAGACGCTGCAGGAATATCGGGACTACGCCGGTGCGGACGAGGGCATGACGGGTTTGTCGACGCGCTTCGCCTACAAGATCCTGTCGGCGGTGTTCAATCACGACCAGACCGAGATTGCCGCCAATCCGGTGCATCTCATGTATGTCCTCGAGCAGCGTCTCGCGCGGGAGGACCTGCCCGACGAGACGCACCGTCGCTGCGTCGAGCACGTCAAGGGCTATCTGGCGCCGCGGTATGCCGAGTTCATCGGCAAGGAGATTCAGACGGCATATCTCGAGTCGTATGCCGAGTACGGCCAGAACATCTTCGATCGTTACGTCACCTTTGCCGACTGCTGGATCCAGGAAGAGGATTACCGCGATCCGGAAACGGCCGAAAGCTTCGATCGTGCGGCGCTCAACACCGAGCTCGAGAAGATCGAGAAGCCGGCGGGGATCGCCAATCCCAAGGATTTTCGCAACGAGATCGTCAACTTCGTGCTGCGTGCACGGGCCCACAACAACGGCCGCAATCCGGCTTGGAGCAGCTATGAAAAGCTGCGCGAGGTCATCGAGAAAAAGATGTTCTCGAACACCGAGGAGCTGTTGCCGGTGATCTCGTTCAACGCCAAGGCTTCGGCCGACGAAAGGCAAAAGCACCAGAACTTCGTGGCGCGCATGGTGGCCAAGGGCTACACCGAGAAGCAGGTTCGCCTGCTGGCGGAGTGGTACCTGCGCGTGCACAAGTCGTCGTGACCGACGCCCGAAGCCGACGCAGCGCGACCATGGTCCACCTCATCGATCGCCGCCCCAACGGTCGGGGAAAAAGCGCGGTCAATCGCGAGCGGTTCCTGCGCCGGTACAAGGCGCAGATCCAGGAGGCCGTGAAGAAAATGGTCGGCGAGCGGCACCTGGGCGACATGGAGCAGGGCGGTGAGGTCCGGATACCGAGGAAGGATATCTCCGAGCCGTCGTTCGGCTTCGGTCGCGGCGGCGACCGCGAGTTCGTGTTGCCCGGGAACCGCGAATTCGTTGCCGGCGATCGCATTCCACGCCCTGAAGGCGCCGGCGCCGGCGGCCAGGGCGGCAGCGCGGGCGAGGGTGACATGGATGATTCGTTCGTGTTCTCGCTCTCGCGCGAAGAATTCATGCAGATCTTTTTCGACGACCTCGAGTTGCCTCGTCTCGCGCGGACGGAGTTGGGCCCGACCGAGCGACGCAAGAGCGTGCGCGCCGGATTCACGAAGTCGGGCGTGCCCGCCAACCTTTCCGTAATACGCACGCTGACGCAATCCCTCGCGCGCCGCATCGCGGCGGGCGGCGGTCTCGCGCGGGAAGGACTGGCGATCGAGGAGGCGTTCGCGGTCGCGGCCGCAGCCGGGCAAGCCGATCAGGCCGCGGTGCTGCATGCCGAGATCGACCGCGTCGAACGGCGGCGCGAGGCGCTGCCGTTCATCGATGAAACGGACCTGCGCTATCGCAATCGCGTCTGGCGGCCCGAGCCGATTGCGCGCGCGGCGATGTTCTGCCTGATGGATGTCTCGGCCTCGATGGATGAGGAAAAGAAAGACCTAGCCAAGCGCTTTTTCACGCTGCTCTATCTTTTTCTGACCCGCAAGTACAAGGAAGTGCGACTGATCTTCATCCGCCATACCGATGACGCCGAGGAAGTCGACGAGGAAACGTTCTTCCACGACACGCGTTCCGGGGGCACCGTGGTTTATTCGGCCTTGGAGCTCGCGGACAAGATACGCGGCGAGCGCTACGCCAGCGGCTGGAACGTCTATGCCGCGCAAGCCTCCGATGGTGATGCCTTCGGTGCCGACCCCGCCCGCAGTGCACGGTTTCTGCGCGAGCATCTGCTGCCGGCAACGCGCTACTACACCTATCTCGAGCTGAACGCCACGCACGCCCAGGACCGCGCTTCGGCGCTGTGGGCCGAATACGAGCGCGTTGCGGAGGCGACCGGCAATTTTGCCATGCGCCGCGCGGCCCGGCGCGAGCAGATCTATCCGGTGTTCCGCGAGCTGTTTCGCAAGGAGTCGCAATGAGCCCGATCTCGCACGGCGCCGACTGGGACTTCGAGCTGCTCGAGCGCTACCACGCCGCGATCGCCGAAGTGGCCGCGGAGTTCGGACTCGATACCTACCCTAATCAAATCGAAATCATCACCTCGGAGCAGATGCTCGACGCCTATGCGACCACCGGGCTGCCCATCGGCTATCCGCATTGGTCCTACGGCAAGGAATTCATCCGCAACGACCAGGCTTACCGCCGCGGCATGCAAGGGCTCGCCTACGAGATCGTGATCAACTCCAACCCTTGCATTGCGTACTTGATGGAAGAAAACACGATGGCCACGCAGGCGCTGGTAATTGCGCATGCCAGTTACGGCCACAACTCGTTTTTCAAGGGCAATCATCTGTTCCGGCAGTGGACCTCCGCCGACGGCATCCTCGATTACCTGGTTTTCGCTCGCCGCTACGTAATGGACTGCGAAGAGCGGCATGGTGCCGTCGCCGTGGAGCAGGTGCTCGACGCGTGCCATGCGATGATGGCGCATGGCGTCGATCGGTATCGGCGGCCGGCCGCGTTGACGCTCAAGGCGGAGACTGCGCGACTGGCGCAGCGCGATGCCCATCGCGAGCGGCATTTCAACGACCTGTGGCGCACGTTGCCGGAGAACGGGTCGGCGCGTGCCACCGAATCATCCGAATGCTTTCCCGCCGAGCCGCAGGAAAACATTCTCTATTTCGTCGAGAAGTATTCGCCCAAGCTCGAGCCCTGGGAGCGGGAATTGGTGCGCATCGTGCGCAAGCTCGCCCAATATTTCTATCCGCAGGCCCAGACCAAGTTGATGAACGAGGGCTGGGCCACCTTTTGGCATTACACGATCCTCAACCGGTTGCACGAAAAGGGTCTGGTCGACGATGGCTTCATGCTGGAATTCCTGAAGAGCCACACCAACGTGGTCGCTCAGCCGGCCTTCGATTCGCCCGCCTACAACGGACTCAACCCCTACGCCCTCGGATTCGCGCTGTTCTCCGACTTGCGGCGCATATGCGAGACCCCTGACGCGGAAGACCGGGAGTGGTTTCCGCAGCTCGCGGGAAGCGATTGGCGCGTGACGCTCGACTTCGCGATGCGCAACTTCAAGGACGAATCGTTCATTGCCCAGTATCTGTCGCCGCGGCTCATGCGCGAGTTTCATCTGTTCGCATTGGCGGACCATCGGGAAGAGGATTCGCTGGTGGTCGACAGCATCCACGATGAGCGCGGCTACCGGCGCGTGCGCAGGCTCCTGGCGCAACAGCACGCGCAGGAAATCCGTGTCCCCGATGTGCAGATCATGCGCTTCGACCGCCACGGCGACCGTTCGCTGACATTGCGTCATTTGCAGCGTCGCGGGCGGCCCCTGACCGACGCAGCAGTACAAGTGGTCGCGCATCTGCGCCGGTTGTGGGGCTTCGCGGTGCGGCTGGAAACCTGGGAAAACGACACCCGGATCGGGAATGTGGTGGAATGTCCGGCGTAGGGCGTGTCGTCGGCCACGCGATGCGCGCGGCTAACTGTAAAGATTCAGTACGTGGTTTCCGGCCTGGAGGTAACGGCTCGCAGCTGATTCGCGCGAGGGGTGTGGCCCGCCTTCGAGTGCGCATTCAACGCGGGAGCTTGCCGTCGGCGCGGGGCATCGCATGTCCGCGATCGTTGCTCCGGTCCACGGCTGGCCCCCGGCCGATCGCCGGGCCGATGTCTGATCCTTGCACCAAGGCGCGAATCGAGTCCCGGCCGGCTCACTCCTTGCTAATGAGAATGAGAATGATTATCATCTAGGCTCCCTCTAGACTCCGGAGTGCGGCCATGAATTTCCCGTATCGCGTTACCGTCGCCGTGTTTGCCGCATCGCCCCTC
Source organism: Betaproteobacteria bacterium (assembly GCA_025355395.1). Lineage (GTDB taxonomy): Bacteria > Pseudomonadota > Gammaproteobacteria > Burkholderiales > Casimicrobiaceae > CAIWHR01. The sequence goes on along the minus strand of JANXZT010000544.1, from coordinate 1,257 downwards.
ATCGCAGCCGCCGGTCCCGCCGACTACGTCTACACCCCGAACGTCGAATACGGGGAGCGGGAGATAGACTTCAAGATCGGGAGCGCGAAGAGCTCTGGTGAGGAGCGGTTGCGTGCCGGATCCCTGGGCTTCGGCTATGGCATCAGCGAAAGATGGTTTACCGAGGTGTATGCCAAATACGAACAAAGCGGCGGGGGCTCGACGCGGTTCGACGCCTTTGAATGGGAAAACCGCTTCCAGCTGACGGAGCAGGGTCGCTTTCCCGCCGATCTCGGATTCGTGATCGAGCTCGAGCGCCCGCGCGATCGTGCCGAAGGCTACGAGGTTCGCCTCGGTCCGCTGTTCCAGACCGATTGGGATCGCTGGCAGCTCAACTTCAATGTATTGCTGGAGCATCATTTCCGGTCGGAAGCGGGATCCGCGACCGAGCTCGGCTACCAATGGCAGGTGCGCTATCTCTCCCGCGGCAGCGTCGATCTCGGGGTGCAAAGTTTCGGCGAAGTCGGCAAATGGAACCACTGGAAGCGCTCGAGTGAGCAGAATCACCGCGCGGGACCGGCGGTCTTCGGCAAGTGGAATCTCGGAGGGCGACACTTGCTGAAGTACAACGCGGCCATCCTTTTTGGGCTCACTTCCGCTGCCCCAGATCACACCGTGCGCGCGCAGATCGAGTACGAATTTTAACCGTGACCGCGTTCGTCGTCGCCCGGGGACGGCGATCCGGTTGCTGCTAACATTCGGGTCCCTATTCGAGCGTAACATCGGTCCGCCGTCGTGACGGAACTCTTCAATGTAGTCATCGTCCGCCCGGATAACTTCATCCACATTGAATCGTACGCGGATGCGGGGCGAGCGATCTGCTACGGGTTGCGCCGCCTGGGGTATCGCGCGCGCTTCGCTGAAAATCAGTTCGTTCGGGACGCCACCAACATCCTGGTCGGGGTGCACAATCTCGAACTCGAGGCGGCCGATGAATTGCCGCCGAACTCGATCGTCTACAACGTCGAGATGGTGTTGCCGGGCAGCACGCTGGTGCCGCGGGTGATTCCGTTCGTGCAACGCTTCGAGACGTGGGATTACAGCCGGGTGAACGTCGAGGCGTGGCGGGCGATGGGCGTTTCGGAACGCGTGCGCTGGTTGCGCCCGGGCTATGTCCCGGAGCTGACGACGATCGACGTCGCAACACCGACGGACGGCGACGTTTTGTTCTACGGAAGCCTCAACTCGCGCCGCTGGACGATCCTCAACGACATCAGC
>JANXZT010000539.1 GCA_025355395.1 Betaproteobacteria bacterium | reverse complement strand
CGTTTGCAAAAGCGTGACATTGCGTGATGTGAATCGTGGCGCGGGCAGCAAGCTCCCGCCGGGCGCCGAGTCCGGCACCGCCGGCGCCGCGCCAGATGGAGCCTGACCATGCACACCGATGACGCGACGCCGTCTGCATGGATTATCCGCTTCGCCTCTCTAATCCGCGAAAAGGGGCGGGTGCTCGATGTGGCCGCTGGGAGAGGACGCCACGCGCGCTTTTTTGCGTGCCACGGTTTTCGGGTGCTCGCGGTTGACCGCGATGCGGCGGCCCTGGCATCGATGTCCGGCATGGCAAATGTCGATACGCTGGCCGCGGATCTCGAAACCGGGCTGTGGCCATTACCTGCCCGGCGCTTCGATGCGATCATTGTTTGCAATTATCTGCATCGGCCGTTGTGGCCGCATCTGCTCGCCGCATTGGCACCGGATGGGATATTGCTCTACGAGACCTTTGCGATCGGCAACGAGCGATACGGAAAGCCGTCCAATCCGGATTTCCTGCTGCGGCCCGCAGAGCTCCTCGACGTCTTCGGCGCGGCGCTCACGATCGTCGCGTTCGAGCAGGGAGAGCTGCATCACGCGGGGCGCGGCGCGGTCGTGCAGCGGGTGGCCGCGGCGGGGACGGCGCGCCCGTGGCCGCCCGCGCTGGAAGCTTGACGCGATGCCGACTTACCACGCGGGCAATGGGGTAAAATCGCGCTTTTCGTTGCGCACCGCTCAATGTTGACTGGCAGCATCGTCGCCATCGCCACACCCATGCTCCCCGGTGGCGCGCTCGATCTTCCCGGACTGGGCAAGCTGATCGATTTTCACGTCAGCAATGGCACCGCGGGAATCGTCATCGTTGGCACCACCGGCGAATCGCCGACCGTCAACTTCGATGAACACTGCCTGCTCATCAAGTCTGCGGTGGCGCAGGCGCGTGGGCGTATCCCGATTTTTGCCGGAACGGGCGCCAACTCCACGACCGAGGCAATCGAGCTTACCGCGTATGCCAAGCGTGCGGGCGCCGCTGCGGGCCTGTCGGTGGTCCCGTATTACAACAAGCCCACGCAGGAAGGAATGTACCGGCACTTTCGATTGATCGCCGAAAAGGTGGACCTGCCGCTGCTCCTGTACAACGTTCCCGGCCGCACGGTGGCAGATATTGCCAACGAGACCGTAATGCGGTTGGCTGATGTGCCGGGCATTGTCGGGCTCAAGGACGCCACAGCCGATCTGGGCCGGGGGAGTGAGTTGATTCGCGCCCTGAAGGCGGCGGGCAAGCGCGATTTCGTCGTTTACAGCGGCGAAGACATCACCGGGTTGCCATTGATGCTGCTCGGAGGGCACGGCGTTATTTCAGTGACCGCGAACGTCGCGCCGCGCCTGATGTCCGAGATGTGCACCGCTGCATTGGCCTCCGCCATTCCGGCGGCACGGGCTGCCAATGACCGTCTGCTGCCTTTGCATCGCCAGCTCTTCGTCGAGGCGAATCCGATCCCCGTCAAGTGGGCGCTCGCCGAGATGGGCTTTATCCACAACGAGCTGCGGCTGCCGTTGACGCCGTTGGCGCCGCAGCATTACGAGACCGTTCGCATCGCCTTACGCGAGGCCGGCTGTCTCCATTGATCCAAAGGTGTTTCGCATGGAAGTAAATCAGTTCTGCGCGCCGTTGCGCGCGCTTGCCGCGGCGCTCCTCTCCGCGCTTTTATTCTCCGGTTGTGAATCGATGACCTCCTCGATTGGCAAGAAAATCGACTACAAGTCGACCGCCACTGCCCCCGCGCTGGAGATTCCGCCCGACTTGTCAGCGCCTGCATACGACGAGCGCTACAACGTCGCCACCGCCTCGGGCCTCGCGGCGCGCGATGCCAATCGTCCGGCGGCCGGCCAGGACATCGCCCCCAAGGCTAATGCCGATGCGCGCGTCGTGCGAGCCGGCAACGAGCGCTGGATCGTGGTCAAGACCACACCCGAGCAGGCGATGAATACCGTGCGCCAATTCTGGACCGACACCGGGTTTGCCATCGCGGTGGAGCAACCGCAGATCGGTGTCATCGAAACGGATTGGGTCGAGAACCGGGCGGAGATTCCGCAGGATTTCATCCGGCGCCAGTTGGGCAAGATTGCCGACGCGCTCTTCACCACCTACAAGCGCGACAAATTCCGCACTCGCGTCGAGCGCGGAAACGACCCTGGAACGGTGGAAATTTACGTGTCCCATCGGGGCATGGAGCAAATGCCGACCGCCACCAGCGACCACTCTCCGGTGGCATTCGCGTGGGCGGTGCTGCCACCGAACCCCGATCTTGAAGCCGAGATGCTGACGCGCATGCTGGTGCGCTTTGGCGCCACGCAGCCGGAGGCCAGGCAATCCCTCCAAACCGCAGCGGCCACACCCGATCGGGCGCGCGTCGAGAAGGCGACCGACGGCACGAGCCGCCTGGTGGTGGACGATTCATTCGATCGCGCCTGGCGCCGCGTGGGCCTCACACTTGACCGCATTGGCTTCACCGTCGTCGACCGCGATCGCTCGAAGGGCCTCTACTTCGTCCGCTACGCCGATCCCGACGCGGAAAAGAAGGACACCGGATTTTTCTCGCGCTTTGCATTCTGGCGCGACACCACCGATAAGCCGGAGCAGTACCGTATCGCGGTGGCCGAAGCCGGTACCGGCAGTGCGGTGGTGGTGCAGAATCCGGAAGGTGCCGCCGACAAATCACTGACGGGAACCCGAATTCTCGCCTTGCTTCGCGATCAGCTGAAGTGAGAGCGCAACGACCGGTGACCGCATCGGCATCTCGTCACGCATGACCCATTCATCAGCACAGTCGTGGTGGGCGCTACCTGCCATTCCTGACGCTTCGTCGAGTCGGCGCCGGTGCGCTTCGCGTCGATAGGCAGCGGCAGCGAGGGCAACGCTCTGCTGGTGATCGCCGGCAAAACGTGCGTGATGATCGACTGCGGCTTCGGCGTGCGCGATGCTGTCGCCCGGCTCTCGCGTCATGGCCTGGCACCCGAAGATGTCACGGCGATTCTGGTGACGCATGAACATTCGGACCACATTGGCGGCGTGCCGGCCTTTGCGGCGCGCTATGGCACCGCGGTGTGGGCAACGTTTGGCACACTGACGATGGCTGCGGGCCGCTTCGATGGCTGCGAGCGCATCTACGGCTTCGATAGCCACGACCGTTTCGGCATTGGCGACCTCGAGATCTGCCCGTTCCCCGTTCCGCATGATGCACGCGAGCCGGTGCAGTTCGTGGTCGCCGACGGGCGCTCCCGTCTTGGCGTGTTGACCGACATCGGCGAATCGACGCCGTATGTCGAAGCGAGCCTTTCGGGATGCGACGCGTTGGTTCTGGAATGCAACCACGACCTCGACATGCTGGCAGGAAGCGCTTACCCGTTCACGCTGAAGCAACGCATTGCCGGCCGCTTCGGGCATCTGCATAACGGCGCTGCTGCCAGGATTCTGGAGGCCATCGATACGTCGCGGCTGAAGCATGTGGTGGCGGCGCATCTTTCGCAGCAAAACAACACGCCGGAGCGGGCAAGCGCTGCCCTTGCCGGCGCATTGAGTTGCGCGGCCGAGTGGATCGGCATTGCCGACCAGGCCATCGGCTTTGCCTGGCGCGATTGCTAAAGCGCATGATCGGCGCGCGGCCGGTGCAGGCCACTGTTTAAGCGTTGGTGAGGGAGAGTTCGAATGGAAAAGCGCCAGGAGCGCTACCGCGGCAAGGCCAAGACGGTGTACGCGACCGACGATCCACAGCATCTCATCATGCATTACCGTGACGATGTGTCCGCGTTCGATGGTGCCAAGCTCGCCAAGCTCGATCGGAAGGGCGAGACTAACAACAGGATCAACGCGTATGTGATGGGCAAGCTCTCGGCGGCTGGGGTGCCCACTCATTTCGTGCGCCTTCTGAACGAGCGCGATTCGCTGGTCAAGGCGATGAAGATGCTGCCGGTCGAATGCGTCGTGCGCAACGTATGTGCCGGCTCGATGGCCAAGCGCTATGGCATCGAGGAGGGTACGCGGTTACCGGAACCGATCTTCGAATTTTTCCTGAAAAACGATGCGCTCCACGATCCGCTGGTCAACGACGATCACATTCGCATCCTGGGGTGGGCCAATGCCGATGAAATCGCGCAGATGAAAAAAATGACTCACGAGGTCAACGCACTCTTGAAGCCGATGTTCGAGACCGCAGGCATCGTTCTCGTCGACTACAAGCTGGAATTCGGCCATACGCTGGACAACCCCCAAGGCCCGCTGGTGCTCGGGGACGAGTTCACACCCGACGGTTGTCGGTTGTGGGACGTGAAAACCGGGGAGAAGCTCGACAAGGATCGTTTCCGGCGCGACTTGGGCGATGTGATCGAGCATTACCGGGAGGTCGCCAGACGCATCGGTGCTCCACTCTAGGCCGCGGGTTATACCGTCGAAAAAAAGGCCAGCGCGAGGCTGGCCTTTTTGTGGTGCGGGGAACGCTTACTTCTTCATCGCGTCCTTGGCGGGCTCCGTCGTCGTCATGCCGGTACTCGGTGTCATCGGCGTAGTGGTGCCCGTCGTGCTCGGCGCTGCGGCGTCCTTGGCGGGCTCGGCCTTCATCGCGTCGGCGGACGGAGCGGCGGCGGGGGCCGCCATCGGCGCGGGCGCAGGGGCTACAACTACAGCGGGCGGCGTGGTGGCGGTGGTCGACGTCGTTGTAGTAGTGGCGGGCTTGTCGCACGCGGTCAGACCAAGCGCCAAAGCGGCGGCAAGGAAGAGTGCCTTGTTCATTTGAGTTTCCCTTTAAGTCGGTGGATAGTCGTTGTGGTCGGGCCGCGCGGATCGAGGCGTCAGTGCATGCGTGCGGCCTCGCTATCATGTGCCGGCCGCGCTTTACCGAGCAAATCGATTATCGCACAAAACTCCCTTGTTTTCAAAGGGATTGTGCAATGCGCAAAAAGGAGCGGGCCGTCACAGCCCCAACACGTCGGCGGCCAGACCCGGTTCGCCGGTTGCCCAGATCTCCTCGAAGCGCTTAATAAGCGGCTTCGCCAGCGCCGCCTGGTCGATCCCAAGCGCCGCGCGCGGCTGCTCGACATGGAATCGATGCAGGAAATGGCGATCATCGATGATGACGAGGGCGTCGTGGGCGCTTTGTGCCTCGGGGCCGGTGCGATGGATGCGCATCCGGGCGCTCGCCACGCGAAGCAGGCCGGTCAATCGCGGACACGACGCTTCAAGGTAGCAGGTGTCGTGCACGATGATATCCAAATGCGCGTCGCGTGAGCGGCGCAGGAAGCTCCCCAGCAATTGCGTCCGGGCCACCGCATTCCAGCCCATTTGCGAGAGGTCCGCATCGAACACGCGAATGCGGTTTTGTGCCAGCGCAACCAGAGTGTCAATCGCGGCCACCTGGTCTGCCATCGAGTCGAGGACGCGGTTTGACGGCGCGGGCAGCGGCGCCGGCTCAGGCGCCGAGGTGGAGGTAACCATCGCGATACCAGTCGTGGAGAAGCGCTGCGGTGACAGCATTGATCTTGGCCATGTCATCGTGCGCCAGCCGGCGTTCGTTGCCAAGTCGCGCAATGGCTTTGCGCGAACCCAGCGGCCACTCGAACTCCCGGCCATTGATGAAGACCATCGTGTCATCGTAGAGGAGCTGCGAGCACGCGTCGAGGTCCACGCCGTCGCGCTCGCCGGCGCGACGAAACGCGGCAGCACCAAAAGGTGCATCGGGCGCGTTGAATATGACCGTCGGCTTGGGCTCCGACAGCCACGTGCCCATGAAGCGGGCGATCGTTTTTTCATTCCACCGCACGGCGCGCAACATTTGCCGCGCCTTGCGCAGCATCGTCGAGTCGACGCGCGCCGGCTCACTTGTTGGCGCGAGGTCCGGGTCGGTGTAGCGCCCCGGCAACGCGATCTCGTCGCGCAGGTAATCCAGGAATGCGATCGCAAGCTCGGTGGCTCCCGGAGCTTTGAAGCCGATGGAATAAGTGGTGCACGGGTCGAGCGCGACGCCATCATGTGCATATTCGGGTGGCAGGTAGAGCATGTCTCCGGGTTGCAACACGTCGTCGTGGGTGGGCATGAACCGGCGCAGGAGCTTCAGTGGTGCACCGCGACGCAAGGTGTTGTCGGCCTGGCGGCCGTAACGCCAGCGGCGGCGACCCGTGCCTTGCAACAGGAACACGTCGTAGGCATCAAGATGCGGACCCACACCGCCACCGGGTGCGGCGTAGCTCACCATAAGGTCATCGAGGCGGGCATACGGGATGAACGAAAAGCGGCGAAGCAGCGCGTCGCCTGCCGGGACATGCAGATTGACGCCCTGGACCAGCAGCGACCAGTCGCGCTCCGGCAAGGCGTTCAACGCGCGGGCCGGGAACGGGCCATGCGCAAGTGTCCATCGGCGTCCGATCCGATGCACCAGGCGCGACTCGACATCGTCGCGCGCGGCGAGGGCAAAAAGATCGGACCGGCGCAGAACGTCGGTGAAATCCGGCACCGCTGCGCGCACCAGCAGCGCTTCCTTTTGCCAGAACTGGCGCAGAAAAGCAGCAGCCGAGTCTCCGCCCAGAAGCCGTTGCAGGCAAGGGTCGGGAAGCGGACGGAAAGGCTTGCGCTTGCGGGGCGTCCGGGTGCCGGTGCGCGCTGGCGGCATGCCTGGAATTATAGCGGCGCGGCTGCGCTACAATTATTTTCCTTCCTTCCCCGCGAACTCCTTTGCGGTTCGCGCGTCCCTCTCATTGTCCACGTGCTCCCGAGGCTGCCATGAACGTCTTCACCAACACCGTCGTAACACTCACGTTCGAGCTCTACGATACGGAGGGCACATTGCTCGAATCAACGGACGAGCCGATCGCCTATCTTCATGGCGGCCATTCCGGCCTGCTGCCGAAGCTCGAGGAAGCGCTGACGATGAAGAAGGCCGGCGATGCGGTTTCGGTGCCGGTGGATGCCGCGGATGCCTTTGGCGAGTACGACCCCGAGCTCGTGAAGATCGAGCGGGTGGATCGCCTGCCGTCCGCAATCGAGGTCGGGATGCAGTTCGAGGCGCATGCCAATCCTGACGACGAGGAAAGCGAAGGCATGGTATTCACGGTGACCGACATCGCCGACGGCAAGGCGGTGCTCGACGGCAATCATCCGTGGGCGGGCAAGAGCCTGCGGTTCGACTGCCAGATCATAGAAGTGCGGGCGGCGACCGAAGAAGAGCTCGCGCACGGCCATGTGCATGGTTCCGGCGGCCATTATCATTGAGCAATCGCGCGCGTGACGCGCATGCCTACCTAAGCCAGCAGGCGCTTGAGCTCATAAAGCGCCGCCAGTGCATCGCGCGGGCTCATCGCATCCGGATCAAGGGCGGCGAGGGCCGCCGCCAATGGGTCGTCCCGGTCGCTCGCCCCAGCGTCTTCAAGAGGTGCGACTCCATCCGCGGCCAGTGATGCCCCTGCCCCCGCAAAGAGATCCGACTGGGCGCCGTCGTGGACGTTGAACTTGTCCAGCCGCGCGAGATAACTCCTGGCCCGGCGCACCGTTTCCGCGGGAACGCCGGCCAGGCGCGCCACCTGCAATCCGTAGCTGCGATTGGCGGGACCATCTTCGGCCGCATGCAGGAAGACGATGTGCTGCCCGTGCTCCACGGCATCGAAGTGCAGATTGGCGCAGCCCTCCGTTTCGGCGGGGAGCGCCGTGAGCTCGAAATAGTGGGTGGCGAAAAGCGCCAGGCACCGGTTGCGCTCTGCCAAGTCCCGCGCGATTGCCCACGCCAAGGCCAGGCCGTCGAACGTTGATGTGCCGCGCCCGATCTCGTCGATCAGCACCAGGCTTTGCGGCGTGGCCCGATGCAGGATGGCGGCGGCTTCGGTCATTTCCACCATGAAGGTCGAGCGTCCGCCCGCAAGATCGTCCGCGGCGCCAATACGGGTGTGGATCGCATCGAGGCTACCGATCGTCGCAGACGCGGCAGGCACGAACGCGCCGCAATACGCGAGCAAGGCAATCACCGCGGTCTGCCGCATGTACGTGGACTTGCCGCCCATGTTGGGCCCGGTGACGATGAGAAGACGCCGATCCGGCTTCAATTCGAGGTCGTTGGGAATGAAGTCGGCGACCTGTTGTTCCACGACCGGGTGGCGTCCGCCGCGAATGCTGATGCACGGTGCGGACACGAACGCCGGTTGCACGAGATCGAGGGTGTCGGCGCGCTCCGCGAACGTCGCCAGCACGTCAAGCGCCGCCAGTGCACCCGCCGCGCGTTGCAGCGCGGGGATCGCCGGCAGAAGCTCCACCAGCAAGGACTCGTATAGCCGGCGCTCGCGTGAGAGCGCGCGTTCCTGGGCGGAGAGCGCCTTGTCCTCGAACGTCTTCAGCTCCGGCGTGATGTAGCGCTCGGCGTTCTTGAGCGTCTGCCGCCGGCGGTAATCTTCCGGCACCTTGCCGGTGTGGGCGTGGGTGACCTCGATGTAAAAGCCTTGGACCCGGTTGAACTCGACCTTGAGGTTGGGGATGCCGGTGCGCTCGCGCTCGGTCGCTTCGAGCGCCACGAGGTAGTCGCCGCAATGCACGTCGATCGATCGCAGCTCGTCGAGATCGGCGTCGTATCCTGGTGCAATCACGCCGCCGTCGCGCAATTGCGCTGCGGGTTCAACGGCCACCGCCTTCGTCAGCAGCGCTGCCCAGCATTCGTCGACGACCAGGTCGTCCGCAAGTGCCTGGAGGAGTGGCGGCGGCTGATCCAGCGGTGCGGTCGTCGCTGCCGCGGTGCGCAGTTGCGGCAGGCGGGTCAGCGTGTCGCGCAAGGCTGCCAGGTCGCGGGGACGCGCAGTGGCGAGCGCGATCCGCGCGGCAATGCGCTCGATGTCGCTGGTGCGCGCAAGGAGCGATGCCAGCATCTTCCGGTCGCCTCCGGTGTTGCGCATCGCTGCGACCGCCGCGTGCCGGGCTGCCGCTTCCACTTGATCACGCAGCGGATGGGTCAGCCACTCGCGCAACAGCCGGCTTCCCGCCGCCGTCGCAGTCGTGTCGAACAGGGACAGCAGCGTCGGCGCCGACTCTCCGCGCAAGGTGGTGGTTATCTCCAGGTTGTGGCGCGTGGCGGCATCGAGCACCAGTTCCTGCCCCGGATGCTCGAGCGTGATGGCTCGTACATGCGCCAGGGCCGATTGCTGGGTGTGGCCGGCGTATCCGAGCAACGCCCCCGCCGCTCCAATCGCGAGATCGAGATCCGCAACGCCGAAGCCCGCAAGATCGTGGGTCTCGAAGTGTCGCGTAAGCGCACGCGTTGCGGCCGAGGTATCGAAGTGCCACGCCGGCAACGATCGGCTGGGCACATTTCCGGAGCGCGGCGGCAGCGAAGTCCCCTCCGGCGTGAGCACCTCCGCGGCGTCGAGGAGATCGAGTGCCGCCATGGTATCGGCCGCGAGCACCTCCTTGAGCGTAAAACGGCCGGATGCGAGATTGAGCCACGCCAATCCCGTGCGATGCCGGCCGGGGTTGACGGCGACCAGCAGGCTGTCGCGTCGCGCGTCGAGAAGAAATGCGTCGGTGAGCGTCCCCGGGGTGATGATGCGGGTGACCTTGCGCTCGACCGGACCCTTGCTGGTCGCCGGATCGCCGATCTGCTCGCAGAGGGCGACCGCCTCCCCCAGCTTCATGAGCCGCGCCAGGTATTGGTCGACCGCGTGATAGGGGACCCCGGCCATCGGGATGGGCGCGCCGGCCGATTGGCCTCGCGCCGTCAGCGTGATGTCGAGGAGCCGCGACGCACGCTGCGCATCTTCGAAAAAGAGCTCGTAGAAGTCGCCCATGCGATAAAAGAGCAACTTGTCGGCGTGATCGGCTTTCAGACGCAGATACTGCTGCATCATCGGCGTGTGTTCCCTCGGCCGGTCCGTTTTGTCGGCGTCTGCGGCGCCGTTTTCGCTATGAGTCATCGTCCGATAGATTCCAAAGACCTACACTAGATTCCGAGGGGTGCTACAATGTCGGTATAGGTTTTGTATAGGTACGCCGACATGCACCCGCAAACACCGACGATCCATCAGGGGCGGCAACTGACCGCCGCCGCGATCCAGGCCTTACGTCCCGGCGATTATCTCGCAGACGCCAACGAGCGCGGTCTGCGGGTCGTGGCCTATCCGAAGCGCAAGGCGTTCCTGTATCGCTACCGTGGGCACGACGGCCGCCTGCGGCAAGTCACGATCGGCGACGCGAGAGAGTTGTCCATTGCCGAAGCGCGCGGGCGGGTGCGCAACCTGCGGCAAGCGCGCTCGGACGGACACGACCCCCGCCATGTGCGGCTGGAAGCCATTGCCGAAGTCGTTGAAGCGACCGCACAAACCGTCTACACCGTCGAGCAGCTGATCTGCGACTATGCGACGGAGCATCTGGCGCGAACCAAGCGCGGCGCCGAGCGTGAGCGCCTATTGCGCCACGATCTGGGGCACTGGCAGCGGCGAGGCGCGGCGACCATCACCCGCGCCGAAGTCAAGGCGCTGTTAGCGGACGTGGGCGCCCGGGCGCCCGATACGGCCGGCCGCGTTCTGCGCGAACTGCGCTCGGCTTATGCTCACGCGCTCGACCGCGAGCG
>JANXZT010000511.1 GCA_025355395.1 Betaproteobacteria bacterium | reverse complement strand
AGAAGCAACTGGTTCGTGTAATCCGCACCGGTGCGCCTCCGAAGGGGCCGGGCGCGCCCGAAGACGCCTTCCGCATCGCGATCGACGAGCTGCCCGTCATCAATCCGCACGACAAGGGCCTGCGTTTCGTGCTGCACTATTCCGTGCCGGTGTTCATAGAGCCGGTCGGGGCGCCACTGCCTACGGCGCGAATCGACTTCGCCATCCATCGCGACGGCGACCACGCGATCCTTGAAGTCACCAACCACGGCAATGGCCATGCCCAGATCGCCGCCCTGAGTTTCGTGGACAGTTCAGGACGCCGCACCGAGATCACTGCAGGCCTGTTGGGTTATGCGCTCGCCGGCCAGACGATGCGCTTCACGCTCATTCCAAAGCCGGCCATTTTCGCAAATGGCGGAAAATTGGACGGGCAGCTCAATGGCCGGCAGGTTTCCTTGCCCGTCGCCCCAACCGATGGCTCTCGCTAAGGCAGCGCTGCTGACTGCCATTCTGTCCGGAGCGGCCGGCGCCACGGACGGGATGGGAAACCATTGGGTCCTGATGGCTGCGGCGACCAGCGCGGCCGGTACGGAATCCGCGAACGGCGCCACCCGGAATGCGGGTAGCGAGGCGACGGGCGGTAACGACTCCTCGGACAACGCGGGAAATTCGGGCGCCACGCGCGGTAGCGGCGCATATTCAGTGCTCGGTGGCGACGCCGACAATTCAAGCGATGCCTCGGGAAGCAACAGCGACAGCGGCGCCGAGATCGCCGGCGGATTCGACAGCGGCAACCCGACAATGCCCGAAGGCGAGAGCGACCTGTATCTGACGGTCACCCTCAACGCGACGGCGAAAGGCCTGGCGCGGTTCGAGGTGCGCAACGACGCCTTGTGGGCGAGCGCCGCGACCCTGACCCAGCTCGGCTTCATCCTGTCACCGGGCACGCCCGATCCGGTACGCGTGGACACACTGTCGGGCGCGGACGTGCGTTACGATCGGGCAAACCAGACCGTTGCCATCAACATGCCGGTCGGTCAGCTCAGCCTGCCACAGTCGGAAGTGAATCCGCTGAGCCCACGTGTGCCCCAGGTGATGTACTCGCCGGGCGTGTTGCTCAACTACGATCTGTACGGGACATTGGGACAGCGCGGCACGAAGTCGCTGAGCGGCTTCACCGAGCTGCGCGCGTTCGGAAGCTGGGGACTGTTGAGCAATACGGCGGTTACCCGATTCAGCGACGGCGCTTCCGGCAGCGATACGCAATCGGTACGACTCGATACGGTTTTTTCCCGGTCCTTTCCGGGTCGTATGCTCACGATGAACGTGGGCGATACGCTGACTGGTGCCTTGGGCTGGTCGCGCTCGACGCGCATCGGCGGCATCCAGTTCGAGAGCAATTTCTCGTTGCAGCCTTACCGGATCACCACGCCGGTTCCGGCGTTGTTCGGCAGCGCAGCCGTGCCTTCCGATGTCGAGCTTTACGTCAACGGCATCAAGCAGTACACCGGCGAGACGCCGGCCGGGCCGTTCCAGCTCAACACGCTTCCGAACATCAACGGCCAGGGCAACGCCCATGTCGTGCTGCGCGATGCGCTCGGCCACGTAACCACGCTAGATTTCTCGTTCTACGCAGCCCATCAGCTACTGGCGCCGGGACTGACCTCGTGGTCGGGCGAACTCGGTTTCGTGCGGAAGAACTACGGCCTGGACTCGTTTTCCTACGGGAGCGATCCGGCCGCGAGCGGCACCTGGCGCCACGGATTCAACGACCATTTCACTGCCGAGGCGCACGCCGAAGCGACAAAGGGCCTCGCCAATTTCGGCGGCGGCGCCAGCGTGCTGATCGGCGAAGATTTAGGTGTCGTGCATGCGGCGGCAGCCCATAGCGTCAACCGGGGCGTCAACGGTTCGCTCGCCGAACTCGGCTACGACTGGTCCGACCGGTGGTTCAACATATCGGTCGAGGCCAGGCGTGCCCAGCGCGGCTTTCGCGATGTCGCGACCCTTTACGGCTCGCCCGAGCCGCTCGTCAGCGGACATGCGACCTTGGGTTTCCTCACCCCGGGATTCGGTAACTTCAATTTCGGCTATCTGCATCTGCGCATGCCAGGTCAACCTGCATCGCGCTACGCGAGCGCGAACTGGTTCATGGCGGCGAACCGGTCGATATCGTTGAGCGCGGGCTTCAACCAGAATCTGGACAACGCGCGCGATCGAACGGTGTCGTTCAACCTGACCTATTCGGCGCCGCACAACGTGACGGTTTCGACGGCGGTGCAGCGCGTGCGGGGCGTCAATACGTTCGGCGTGGACGCCAACAAACCGGCGCCGTTCGAAGGCGGCTTCGGCTGGCGGGTTGATGCTCGAGGTGGCGACCAGACTAGCGGACAGGCCGAGCTCGATTACCTCGGCGCGCACGGGCGGGTCGACGTCGGTGTGATGGGACAGGACAGCGCCAGCACTAGCGGGTATGCGGAAGCTAGTGGCGCGCTGGTGTTCATGGGTGGCGGCATGTTCGCGTCCCGTCATATCGACGATGCGTTCACGGTCGTTTCGACCAGCGGCATCCCCGGAGTGCCGGTGCTGTCCGAGAACCGCCTGATCGGAACCACGAACTCGAAGGGCCTGTTGCTGGTCACGCCGGTCCAGGCCTACCAGGACAACCATGTATCGATCGATCCGGTGAATCTGCCGCCCGACGTGCGCTTAGATCGTGTGAGCGCAGTGACGGTGCCCAGCGACCGCGCCGGTACGCTGGTGAACTTCGACATCAACAAGATCCACGCCGCATCGATTACCCTGTACGACGGCCACGGCACACCGTTGGCGCTGGGCAGCAACGTGCGCGTTCGCG
>JANXZT010000493.1 GCA_025355395.1 Betaproteobacteria bacterium | reverse complement strand
TCGTCGCGACCGAACAGGTCGAGGCGAACCTTGCAGGCCACGATTCCCATGGCGTGCTGCGGACGATGGATTACGTCGCCTGGATCAAGCGGGGCCATATCGTGCCCGCCGCCGAAATGGAGATCGTGCGCGAAACGCCTGCCACGGTGGTCATCGACGGCCACTGGGGATTCGGGTTTGTCATTACGAAGCAGGCGACCGAACTCGTCATCGCCAAGGCGCGCGCCACAGGCGTGGCCGCCGCGACCGTGCGGCGCCAGAGTCACGTCGGCCGACTGTCGCCCTACACACAGCAGATGGCGGAAAACGGTTTGATCGGATTCATGACGGCTGACTCGGGGATGGCGCCGAAATATGTCGTGCCGTTCGGCGGACGGCAAGGGCGCCTCGGAACGAACCCGATCTCGATCGCCGCTCCCAGCAAGCGCCATGGCATCGCGGTGCTCGACATGTCGACTGCGACGGTCGCGATGGGAAAGATCCATGTTGCGGCTGCTCGCGGCGAGACGATCCCCACAGGTTGGCTGATCGACGCCAATGGCGCTCCGACAACGGACCCCAGCGACTACAAGCGCGGCGCGGTCCTGCTGCCGCTCGGCGCCGACCAGGGACACAAGGGCTACGGCCTTTCGTTCATGATCGAAGTGCTGTCCGGGCTGTTGACGGGCATCGGCTATGGAGTCGACCCGAACGGCCAGCACAACGACGGCGTCTTCCTGGCGGCGTTCAATGTCGCGCATTTCATCGACCCCTCGGAATTCGAATCCCAGATGTCATCGTTTATCGACGAAGTGAAGGACACGCCGCTCGCCCAAGGTCACCAGGAGATCTACTTTCCAGGAGAGATGGAACGCAGGGTGGCGGAGCGGCGGGGCCGCGACGGCATCTCCATCGACGACGACACTTGGAAGCGCCTGCGTGAACTCGCCGCCGAGGTTGGCGCCCCGGCGAAGTGACATCACATGTGCAATATGACCTTGCCTCATGCGGACGGTCTTGGAAGTAAGCTGCTTGCGCATGCGGTTCCGTTCAACCCATTTTCGTAATCTCGGGACAAAGGGGTTGCAATGATACGAGTGCGTTCACGTTGGGCAGGACGTGCGGTAGCGGTAGTGACGGTGTTGGTGTTGGCGGCGACCTTTGGCAGCGACAAACACGCGGCCGCACAGGCCACGGCGGCCAAGGTCCGGACGATTTCCATCGCCGTCAGCAACCATCCCACCCAATCGCCCTCGCCGGTGATCCTCGCGGCTATGCAACAGGGCTTCTTCGAGAAGCGCGGCATCAAGATGGGGGAGGTCATCGGTTCGGGCAGCGGCGGTGACTCGGTCCGCAGCGTCTTGCAGGGCGATCTTTCCTTCGGCATCGTCGGCACCTCGGCCGCGGTCCAGGCCTATCTGGCGGGCGCTCCGGTCGTGATTATCGGCGGCTCGATCCAGTCCGCCGCCAACCTGGCCTTCGTCGCGAAGGCGAATTCGAGCATCAAGTCGATCCAGGACGTCGTTGGGAAGACGGTGGGATATACGAGCCCCGGCTCCGCCACGGACGCGGCGCTGCGTCTGTCTCTCGACGCGGCCGGGATCACCGACAAAGTGAAGACCCGCTCGACCGGCGGAATCTCCGAAGGTCTCACCGCCCTCAATGGCGGCGCCATCGATGTCGCGGCGATCACCGACCTCGTCCTGGCCCAGACTCCCAGTGCCTACCAGGTCGTGTGGTCTACGCGCGACGTCGTCCCGTTCTTCGAGGCCAACGTCATCATCGCGCGTCCACAACTTCTCAAGGACGACCCCCAGCTCGTCAAGGACTTCCTCGCCGCCTATTCCGAGGCCACCGACTGGGTCGTCAAGAACCCGGGCCCGGCGGCAGCGAGCTGGGCCGCCGCCGCCAAGCTCGATCCCAAGCTCGTCACCGGAATCGTGGAGATGTACGTCAAGGTTAACCTCTGGGCGCCGAACGCGCAGCTCTCCGCGGAAGGCCTCAAGAGCGTCGGCAAATCCATGATCCTGCTGGGCAACATCAAGCAGGATCCGGGCATTCCCTGGG
>JANXZT010000346.1 GCA_025355395.1 Betaproteobacteria bacterium | reverse complement strand
GCGGGTGCCGCTCGACCGGCAGGACAGCGATGGACTGCTCGCCTTGCCGGAGTTCATGGATCCTGCGGGAAAACGCGTGATCATCTTTCGCGGCGATGACGGGCGCGAGCAATTGGGAGCAACCCTGCGCGCACGCGGCGCGATCGTCGATTACGTGAGTTGTTACCGGCGCGCCAAGCCGCAAAGCGGTGTGGCCGGATTGATCAAAGCATTTGCGGCTGGCAACATCGACGCCGTGACGGTCACCTCCACTGAGGGCCTCGACAATCTGTGGTCGCTGCTCGACGCCATGACCCGCCAGCGCTGGTCGCGCCTGCCGACCTTCGCGCCCCATGCGCGCATCGCCGAACGCGCGCGGGGATTGGGGCTCGACTGCGTGCCCACCGGGCCCGGCGACGCGGGACTCTTGGCAGGATTGCTAGAATGGTTCGCAGCACATCCTTTTTCGCCGCTTCCCATTTCCCGGAATTGACCATGCCCGCCGACATTCTCGTCACCGCGCCACTTCCCGATTTTCTGTACGGTCCGCTGAAGGCCGATTTTCGCTGCCACGATTACTTTCAGACGACCGACAAGGCCGGCCTCTTGCGACAGGTTGCTGGCTCGATTCACGGACTGGTGCAAGGTGGGGGCACCGTCACGCCGACGAGCCTCCTCGACGCATTGCCGGCGCTGCAAATCATCTCTGTGTTCGGCGTTGGCTACGATGGCGTGCCGGTGGCGTACTGCAAAAAGCGCGACATCAAGGTGACCAACACACCGGATGTGCTGACCGACGACGTCGCCGATGTGGCGGTCGCCCTGATCCTGATGACCGGCCGTGGCTTTGTGCGTCTTAATCGCTTCGTCCATGCCGGCGACTGGTTGAAGCGTAGCCCCGAGCTCACCACCCGGCTCGGCGGCAAGACAGTGGGCATTCTTGGCTTGGGACGCATCGGCAAAGCCATTGCGCAACGCGTCACTGCCATGGGGATGGAGGTTGCTTACACCGGGCGCAACCCGCAGGAGGGGCCGTATCGCTTCATTTCTGACCTGAAGGCGCTCGCGGCCGCATCCGATTTCCTGGTGGTGGCCTGTCCCGGGGGCCCGGCCACCCGCAACCTGGTCGATGCCGATGTGTTTGCCGCATTGGGGGCCACCGGCACGATCGTAAACATCGCGCGCGGCTCCATCATCGACGAATCGTCTATGGTGAAAGCATTGCAGGACGGCACCATCAAGGCGGCCGGCCTGGACGTTTTTGTCGATGAGCCCAACATTCCCGCGCCGCTTTTGGAGATGAAAAACGTCGTGCTGCTACCCCACGTCGGCAGTGCGACGCACGAAACGCGCAAGGCGATGGGGGACCTTTGCAAGGCGAACCTCGACGCCTGGTTCGCGCGTAAACCGCTGCTGACCCTGATCCCCGAGCTCGGATAGGCCAAGGCGCGCGGCAGTTATTGCCGCGACCCGATGCAATATTTGCGCGTGGCTCAATTGCGGACTGCGCGCCAGGCGGCCTGCGATCTTCCGGCAGCGCCGTCGAAATCGCCCCTGATGCCTTTGAGTGCATACTTCTCGCGCTCGATCTCGCGGCGGGTGCGCACACCCATGCGCCGCATCGCAGACACCGGCGGGCACCAGCCGCGCAGGGCATGCAGCGCCAGGAATGAACACACGATGCCGGGGACCACGAGCCAGCGCCGATCGCGCGCCACGCCCAGCAAAAGCCCGGCAATCCCGATGATCCCCACGTTGAGATCGAGCGTCCGTTCGATGTCCCATTCGCGATCGAGCGCGTGCATGCGGGGAGCGATCGCCATCCGGTCACCGTCGGCGTAACGGCGCAACCGTCTTAGCGTCTCGCGATCGGTACGGGGGTTGACGGCTTCGGACCCGCGGGCGCGGACGTGGTCGGAATCGGGCATCGGCTGGCGCTACTGCATACGAACGAACGGTGCCGCTCAAGCAACCTTCACGCCATTGCGCGTGCCGACGGCGTGGGTGTCACGGCATCGTCGATCAATCGTCTGGCGTGAGCGGGGCCGGCGGCGGCTTGGAACTCCAGAGCACGGCGAACATGGCGGCCATCACCAGCGCCAGCGCCACCCATTCGCCGATACCCGGGCGCTCGCCCAGGATCAGCATTCCGGAAAAGACGCCGACGATGGGCACCGGCAACGATGCCATCGACGAGATCGCAACCGGAAGCGTGCGCGCCAGCGTGAACCACACCCAGTGCGCGATGGTGCCGGCCAGGAAAATATTGTAGAGGATGGCGAACCATGCGCCGCGCGATATCGATGTCACGTCCGGCCACGGCGAAAAGAAGGGTGCCGCGATGAACAACGGCAGCCAGCCAAGCAGCATCATCCATCCCGACAAGGTGTTCTGCGGAAGGGGAAGTTTCCACTTGCGCAGGAGCACTGTGCCGAATGCCCACGAAACGGCCGCTGCGATAATGAGGAATGCCGCAGTCGGTGTGCGCTGCAGATGGCGGAAATCCTCGCCCAGCAGCACCGCCATTCCGGCCATGCCGAGCAAGAGACCCATCACCCGGCGTCGCGAAAGCGGCTCGTGCAGCAGGAAGAGCGAGAACAATACCGTCCATATCGGCATGGTGTAGGCAAGAATTGCGCTGCGTCCCGCCGGCAGTTGCGCAACGCCAAACAGGATGAGCCCGTTCCAGCCGGCGATGTTGAAAAGAGCAAGCAGCGCGAGTTTCGTCCACATTGTGCGGGGGATGTGAATCGAGTCGCCTGACCATCGGGACACGATCAGGAGTCCCAGCGCGGCAAAGGGCAGCGTGGTAGCGCGAAAGACGAGCGGCGCCAATTCGTTGACACCCATCTTGAGCACTGGCCAATTGCATCCCCATACCAGCGTCAGGATGATGACCGGTACGATCGCTGCCGCGGAGATGCCGCCCGCGTGGGCGTGGGTGGCGTGTTGCGTCATGTTTGAGGAGGTAGCGATGGTGGCGAAAGGATCATCCGCGCTCGCGCATGGAGGGTGGTTCGCCGTACGTACTTTGGTGCAAGGCCCGCGCCTGAGTAACCCAGCCATCGCGCCTGATGCGTCCGGGAAATTCCGCGAGCCGGGTGTCGAACGCGTCGATATCGCGCTCGGTCCAGAGCGCGATCTGCCGGTATTTGGTGATGCCGAGTTGATGCAACAGGCGCTCCAGCACCGGACCGACGCCGACGATCAGCTTCAAATCATCGGGCGTGCCGGGACCGCCAAGTAATGGAGGTGGCGCGTTGTTCTCGATATCGACGACGAGCTGACGGTATCGTGCGGTCTCTGCGCGGGATTGCGCGAGCGCATCGAAAAGGCCGCGCCGCTCTTCGGCGAGCGTCATGAGCTGAGCTACGGCGGCCTCCTGTCCGTGGTTTGCTTTTGTTGTTATTGCCAGCGCGTTGTGGCGAAGGCCGGCTGCTGCGGCTTCAAGACTGCGGCGCGATGCGCGCCGCCCCCAGGCGTATCCGGCGCCGAGGGCCAGCACGAAAAACACGACGGCAAGCAAATACATCATGGCGGGAGGCATTGGCGGATGGCGACGCGTGCGCGGTCGCTGCACGCGCCGCGGGCACTCATGGCAGCGTGCCGTTCGCGGATTGTAGTCGAGTCCGAACTGCGCTGGGCTCAGTCACATTGCGCTCCGCCATGGAAGACCTGCCCGCGGTATAGCGGGGAGCGCATGATCGAGGTTACCGCCCTGCTAGAATCCCAAGTTGGCGCACCTACTCGTCCATGTCCGACCCTATTCTTTCCGATACCGGCCGGACGGCTGCATCCGAAGGTGTGCGGGAGCCCGCCACCGCCGTGGATCATCCGCCGGCTGCTGCGCCGGTGCGTTGGTCCGGCCGATTCCCCGCGGGAGTCTCGCGGGGTCTTCTGGCGGCCACCCTCGCCGTCGCCGCGCTCATCTCCCTTGCGGTCTGGCTCGACGCCCGACGCACGCAGCAACTGCTTCGTAGCGAAGTCGCGGTACGACTGGGTCAGGTGGACGCCTCGACCCAAGTCGCCGGCAAGGCGCAAACGCAACTCGCGACCGACCTCCGCGACGCGCAGGCCAAGATCGCGCTCCTGGAAGCACGGGTTTCCGAGTCGCAAGAGCAGCAGGCGGCACTGGAGGCGCTGTATCGCGACCTGGCACCTTCGCGTGACGAGATCGCACTGACGGAGACCGAGCAGGTGTTGCTGGTCGCCAGCCAACAACTTCAATTGGCGGGCAATGTCACATCCGCGCTGTCCGCGTTGCAACTGGCCGACGCCAAGCTGCAACGGCTGGATCGGCCGCAGTTCCTGCCGTTGCGCCGGGCGCTCGCGCGCGACATCGATCGGCTGAAGGCGATGCCCTTCGTGGACGTCCCGGGCATCAGCTTGAAGCTCGAGCAGACACTCGCCGCTGTCGACACGCTGCCGTTGGCCATGGATGAGCGGGTGCCGGCGCCGGCGGCACAGCTAAGCACGCCGGACGCCGACGTTTCTTCCTGGCGGCGCCTGGTGCGCGAGCTTTGGGCCGATGTGCGGCAGCTGATCCGGATCGAAGTCGCGGATCGCCCCGCGGCGCCGCTCGTGCCTCCGCCGCAACAATATTTCCTGCGCGAGAACCTCAAGTTGCGGCTGTTGTCGGCGCGGATCGGCCTTCTGAATCGCGATGACACCGGGTTCAAGGCCGACATCGGCGCCGCCGAGCTTTGGCTGCGACAATACTTCGACACCCGCGCGCGAGCGGTCCAGGCGATGCAGGCCACGTTGAAACAAGTGGCAGCAACGCCGATGGCCGCGGATGTTCCTGATCTCGCCCGCACCCTCGAAGCGATGCGCGTGCTGCGGTTGGCGGCTGAGCGCGCCCCGGGTCGATCCGCGGTGGGCGAGCGCCCGGCGCGTTAGCCGCGGTCCAAGGTTCCGGTGCGCATTCTTTTCTGGTTCCTGTTGCTGGCGGCCGCTGCCGTCGGCGTCGCCCTTGCCGCGCGACTTACCAACGGCTACGCGCTGTTCGTGGCGCCACCTTACCGCGTCGAGGTGTCGCTCAATCTCTTCCTCTTGTCGATGGCGGGTCTTTTTGTCGCGCTGTACCTTGGCTTCCGGCTCCTGCGGCGTGCCATAAATCTGCCGCATGAGGTGCGGTTGCTGCGGCGCCGCCAACAACTCGAGCGGGCGCGCACGCGGCAGGATGCGGCCGTAGTGGCGCTGCTCGAAGGCCGCTATGGCCGCGCGCGCCGGTTCGCCGAGGAAGCGCTCGCGGTGCCGCAATCCTCGGGCCTCGCGGCGCTCGTCGCCGCGCGGGCCGCGATGGAGACGCGCGATTTCGCAGCGGCGCAGACCCTGCTCAGCCGCGCCGACGCGCAAGTGCAAAGCCTCGCCGTGCCGCGGATGATGCTCGAAGCGGAGATGCGGCTCGAGGCGGGGCAGCCGCTCGAGTCGCTTGCCATCCTGCAGGCGTTGCGGAAGGACGCCGGCTTGCATACCGCGGCGTTGCGGCTCGCGTTGAAGTCGTTGCAGGCGGCGGGTCGCTACGCGGAGATTCCAGCGCTCGTCGATCAGCTGGTGAAGCGCAAGGTGTACGGTGCAGCTGAAGCGGATTTGGTGCGGGCGGCCGCGCACGCCGCAGAGCTCGACGCGCGCCGCTACGACGCCGCGGGATTGCGTGCGTATTGGAATCGGCTGCCGGACGCCGATCAGCGCTTGGCACGCATTGCGCGTGCGGGTGCGGCCAGCTTTCTGGCGTTGGGCGGTGAGCGCGAAGCCGCCGACATTTATGCCCGCGCGCTGGAACGCACTTGGGATTCGAGCTTGGTGGTGGCGTTTGCGCAGTGTCGGCCCGCCGACGAATCACGCCAGCTCGAACAGGCCGAGCACTGGCTCGCCGACCACAACCAGGACCCTGGCTTGCTGTACGCCCTCGGGGTGATATGCCAGCGGCAGCAACTCTGGGGCAAGGCACAAACCTATCTCGAAGCAAGCGTCGCCCTCGACAATACATACGCCGCCCATCTCGCCTTGGCGGAGCTCCTTGGGCGCACGGGTCGCGGTGAGGAAGCCAATGCCCACTTTGCCGCGGCGCTCAACCTGGCGTTGGCCAAATTGAAGGACAATGCGGTCGCGGCAGCTTCCCAGCATCCCGCAGGTGAGTGACGACAGGCGTACCAAACACCGTCATTCCTGCGGAGGCGGGAATCCATTGCTGCATCGCGGGCCGGGCCTTCCCCGAGGACCGTCATTCCCGCGCACGTGGGGATCGATTGCTGCATCGCGGGCCGGGGCTTCCCCGACGGCTGTCATTCCCGCGCACGTGGGAATCCAGACAGGCGTACCAAACACCGTCATTCCCGCGGAGGCGGGAACCCATTTTACCGACCGGCGATGGATTCACATCAAAGTCAAAATGGGTCCGATTCTAAAAAATGGGCCCCCGCGTTCGCGGGGGTGACGGTACCTGCCGTCACGTTCGCAGGGGTGACGGTACCTGCCGTCACGTTCGCAGGGATGACGGTGCGCGCGGTCACGTTCGCAGGGATGACGGTGCGCGCG
>JANXZT010000443.1 GCA_025355395.1 Betaproteobacteria bacterium | reverse complement strand
GCATCCCCGAGACCCCGCGCAGTACCGTGTCGATCGCGATTATGTATTCCTGCTCAACGCCTACGACATCGATCCGGGCAGCTACACGCCGAAGACCAGCACCATGCTGGATTTCAACCTATGGACCTTCAACAGCCGAGTGTGGCCGGGCATCGACCCCATCGTAGCGCGCAAGGGCGATCGGATACGAATCCGTGTTGGCAATCTGACCATGACGAATCATCCGATGCACCTGCACGGACACGAGTTTCGGGTCACCGGCACCGACGGGGGACCGACACCGATGTCCACGCGCTGGCCTGAAGTCACCACCGATATCGCGGTGGGCCAGATGCGCCAGATCGAATTCGTTGCCGACGAAGAAGGCGATTGGGCTTTCCATTGCCACAAGAGCCATCACACCATGAACGCGATGGGACATGACGTCCCGACCATGATTGGCGTCGAGCACCGCGAGGTGGTGAAAGAGATCAACAAGCTCATTCCCGATTACATGGTCATGGGTGAGCGTGGCATGGCCGACATGGGCGAGATGGAAATGCCGCTACCGGATAACACCGTGCGCATGATGGGCGGCGAAGGACCGTTCGGATCAGTTGAAATGGGCGGCATGTTCAGCGTCGTCAAGGTACGCCGGAACCAGAGGCCGGGCGACTACAAGGATCCCGGCGGCTGGTATGAGCATCCGCCCGGTACGGTGGCTTACGAGTGGACCGGCCCGCTGGCGGAGCCCGCCCGCTTTAAATCCGAAGGTGGCCAAGCGGTCCCTTCGAAGGGCAAGGTCACACAGGAGATCGAAGTGCAGATTCGCAAACCGACCGGCGCCAGCGGTCACCAGGATCATTGACCGACACATTCACATGAGGGAATCACCGATGAAGTCGATTCATATTGCCGTTCTCGCTGCATTACTCGCCCTGCCGGTCGCCGCCGTTGCGCATGGTGACGAGGCGCACGCCAAGAAAAAGGCGGGCCCGGTCAAGAAGGAGCAGAAGGACTGGGGTATTGCCGGAGATGCCAAAAATGTCAAGCGAACCATCGACATCAAGATGCTCGATAACATGCGGTTCGCGCCCAGCGCAATCACGGTTCGTCAGGGCGATACGGTCAGGCTGTTGATGACCAACATCGACCAGGTGCAGCACGAGCTCGTGCTCGGCAGCAGGAAGGAGCTCGACGAGCACGCTGCGCTGATGGCCAAGTTTCCGAACATGGAGCACGACGAGCCATATATGGCGCACGTCGCACCCGGCAATACGGGTGTGCTGGTCTGGACGTTCAACCGCGCGGGCGAGTTCGACTTCGCGTGCCTGATCGCCGGCCATTACCAGGCGGGGATGATTGGAACGATCAAGGTCGCCGCGAAATGACGTGAAGCGCCTGCCCTCGGCGCCGTGTCGGCAAGTTATTGCACCATCCTCAAAAGGAGCTCATATGAACACGCTCATATTCGTCGCGGTGGGTTCTGCCTCGCTTGCCGGCAGTCATGCATGGGCAGCCGATGGAGATGTCGTCGGCCCGGCTCGATCCAGTGATCCAATGGCGAGCGTAATGGTCGCTCAAGCCGACGCTTCAATGGCCGATGGTGAGGTGCGCAAGGTCGACAAGGAAGCAAAGAAGATCACACTGAAGCATGGCGAGATCAAGAATCTCGGAATGCCCGGCATGACCATGGTATTCCAGGTCAAGGATCCGGCGCTGCTCGACAAGGTGAAAAGTGGCGACAAGGTTCGCTTTCACGCCGAAAACGTCAATGGGGCAATCGTATTGACCCAGATCGAAACGTCGAAGTAGGCCAAGAGGCGCGGGTCGAGCAGTGCCGCCGACCACGCGCATTGAAGCGGGCTGATCGATGGTTGGCAAAGCACAAGCGCTGACCGCGTAACTTCACGAGGCCGCCATCAACGTGCGCGGGTCCACCCCTGCGCCGGCATTCGAGCATCAGCCAGAACGATTCTGGTGCCGTAAGCCGCCACGCAGCGGATGCGTTGACCCCAGCGCCCTCCAGCGTGAGTGCATCGGAGGGTTGGCGTAACCGCGTCCGGTACCGGCCATGTGGGTCGATGCGCTATATTGAGCGGCAGCAGCAGGTGAAACTCAACTCAATCGGCGAGATCGCGCATGTCACCTACCGACAAGACCGCCTCGGTCGTCAACGATCAAAAAGGCGAGTTAATGGCTTTGCAATGCCTCGTAATATCCTTGTTGCGAGCGATGCCCGCGGAAATGCAGGGGAAGGCACTTGCTGAATTCGATCGGGAGACGACGATTGGGCGCGGTGTTCTGCGTCACTCGGAGATTCCGAAGGACGTGGCTCAGGGCTTCGATCGGTATGTGGAGCACCTGAACAAGTTGCGTAAGGGGCCGCCACGGCCCGGTAATACCTAGCGCGTGTCTCATCATCTTCGTGCAACAAGTCCTTCATGGCGACTTTCCGGGGCGGCAGCTCGACGGCTCCGTCCATCCAATGTCGGCCACGCCTCCAAAAAGTTGAGAAAAATCGTCTCTGGGCGCATAGCTCCTTGTTATTGACGCATTCCGGCCCTTGGTCCGACGTTGTGTCGTCCGCTTGTACTACACCATCGCACAGCGCACGCGGTTACATTCCTCTGGTACAAGCCGTTGTTTTGGTCAGGACGATGGGGAGGAGAACCAGATGAAGACCGTGCTCCTGGTAGATGACGAAATCGAGTTCATGACCGTGGTGTCAGATCTGCTGAGTGCACGGGGATTTCGGGTGGAGACGTGCCGCAACGGCACCGATGCGCTCGACAGGATCAAAGCTCGTCCCTTCGATGCCTTCGTTGCGGATGTCGTGATGGAGGGCACTGTTGGCACGGCGCTTCTGCAAGGCATCCATAGCAGTCCGGGGTGCGAAAACATGCCGGTAATTTTCATGAGCGGCATGCCCGAGCGACGTGTTCGCCTGATCATCGAGGGCAATTACGTATTCCTGCACAAGCCGTTCTCGACCGACGCGCTCGTTTCCGCAGTCAATGGAGCATGCGATCATTCCGGCGATTGTTCCCAATCGACGCTGGGGTATCCGTGGGGGGCTCCCGAAGACGCAGCGCGCGTACACCCTCGCGCGGCGTAACCCAAGTTGGTTCACTTTCGCAGTCTGATCGCCGCCTCGAACAGGAGTCGATGATGAATCTGACCTTGAGCGTCGGCCCGCTTGTTTCCCTCATCGCGGGGGTATTGATCCTGATCGTTCCCCGGTTGCTGAACTACATTGTCGCGATCTATCTCATCATCATCGGGTTGCTGGGACTCTTCGGCGCCGGCAACTTCCACCTGCGCTAAATCCGTGCCCGGTTAGCGCCGGTGACATGCACTGCGCCGGGGGTTGCATCGCGCGCTGCAAATTCACGACTGCCACAGCGCCAGGGTGAGGACAAACGCGCCTGGCATCGGCACCCGGTAAAGTCGCCACCGGTCCGGCGTATACGGATCGGGGCCCTCCAGGACCTGTGGGAAGGCGCCCGGCTCCACGGCGATTGCGCGAAAAGGCGCCACGAGG
Organism: Betaproteobacteria bacterium; assembly: GCA_025355395.1. Lineage (GTDB taxonomy): Bacteria > Pseudomonadota > Gammaproteobacteria > Burkholderiales > Casimicrobiaceae > CAIWHR01. The sequence goes on along the minus strand of JANXZT010000443.1, from coordinate 1,978 downwards.
CCATCGCCGGTGGCTTTGCTCATGGCCTCCTTGCAGGTCCAGACGCGAAGAAATCGTCGCTGGCGCTCGCTCCCGCTCAATGGCAGGAAGGCTTGACGCTCCGTCGGCGTCAGGAGCCTTCGCGCGAGTCGGTCGACCCCGACTTGGCGTTCCTCGTGCTCCACATCGACGCCGATGCGCAGGTGTCCGGGAAGCCCGGCACCGATCGCGAACACGCCGATGCCGCGGGTGTGGGAGACATTGAAATCAATAACGGGTGCGCCCGCAATCACCGGCCGGCCCCGGCGGCTGCGCGCGATGGGAACCTTCGAAGGTGGCATCGATAGTGCGGCGCCAAGCAGCTGGCGCAGCACGGCGCGGCCCGTAATGTATCTTTCGCGTAGCGCCGAGGTGCCAAAGCGGGCGGCGCGCTCGCGCTCCTCGGGAGAAAGCGTCGCAGCCAATGAAAGGACGATCGTCCCCTTTTGCTCGAGCGGACACCACCAGAGCTTTATCGCGCCTTCGAGTGGCGCGAAGGGCAGCGTCTGTGGAGATGGCCAGCTCGCTTCGCGCGATGCCGCCCCGCGCACGCTGCTTTCATCAAATGACGGGTTCGACATTCAATCGTCCATGACGGGATTGCTGCTGCAAACGTTGACCCGCGTGCCGCTTCCGGTCCTGTATGGCTTGGGCTGGCTCGCGTACATCCTGGTGTTCGAGATCCTGCGCTGGCGGCGCGCGCTTGCGGCCGACAATCTACGGGGGGCTTTTCCCGAGAAAAGCGAACAGGAGATCGGCGAGCTTCTGCGCCAATCGTATCGCAACCTCGGTGTCCTGGTGGCGGAGGCAATCCATGGGTTCGGCGCGACGCGCGAGGAGATGGCGCGTCGCGTCATCCTCGAAAATCCGGAAGTGCTGGTCGAGGCCATCCACAACGGACAATCGGCCATCCTGCTCACCGGGCACTTCTGCAATTGGGAATGGTTGCTCGTCGGCGCGGCAGCCCAGTTGGGGATACCGATCGACGCGGTGTACAAGCCGCAGCGCGTCGATGCGGTGGACCGCTTCCTGCGGCGTGCCCGCGGGCGATTTGGCGGGAATCCGATTCCGGTCAAGAAATTCCTGCACGAAGTGCTGCGCTGTCGCCGACAGGCGCGCGCGTATGCATTGGTCGCGGACCAGACCCCGATGCGCCACGAGGACAAGCACTGGACCTCGTTTCTTCATCGCGATACCGCGTTTTACACCGGCGCCGACAAGATTGCGCGCATTTTGGGCGCGCCCGTGATCTTCGTCTCCATGCAGCGGGCGCAGAAGGGCCGCTATACGGCGCGCCTGGAGCTCCTCGCCAACCCTCCGTACGATCGCGACTCGGCCGGGACCATCATCGAGCGGTATGCGCGCGCGCTCGAAGCCGAAATTCGCACCAGTCCGGCGGACTGGCTATGGGTGCATCGCAAATGGAAGTATCCGCGTGAATCTTGAGCCAGCGAACGTGGGTGAAGCATGTTGTCGCGATTCGGTGATGCGTCACGGCGCTCTCACCACGCATCCCTTAGAGCGTCGCCTTGCGCCTCTGCATGCGGGGAGTAAGGGCGTCAAACCACTTGCAATATTGCACTGCTTCCGCTATAATTTTCCCCCTTCGCTGCACCGAGCCCGTGGATGTATTTCGCGGGGCCTTCCCGGGCAGCCTGTTCTTTAAAAAACTGACAACCGATAGGTGTGGGTGCTGGGGTTTTGGGCGCTTGGTATTGGCTTGGCTTGTAGCGGAAGCTGTAGGTTGAGTTGGTGCTGGGGTTTGATAGCTTGGAACTAAAGGTGCTCACACGACGCAACAAGTCTTGTCCTGTTCTCGAGCGTGAGTTTGGGGGTGGGATGGGGCCAACGTCGATTGAGTTACTTGTAATGGATTGAACTGAAGAGTTTGATCCTGGCTCAGATTGAACGCTGGCGGCATGCTTTACACATGCAAGTCGAGCGGCAGCGCGGGGGCAAC
>JANXZT010000404.1 GCA_025355395.1 Betaproteobacteria bacterium | reverse complement strand
GCGTCGGAGCTCGCGGATGCGGCCCGTGCGTTGCTCAACGCGGCGGCGCGCGAGGGCTGACCCGCGGACGCAGTCACGGCATCAGGATGGTCGCTCCCGTGGTGCTGCGCGATTCGAGCGCGCGGTGCGCGTCGGCCGCCTGTGCCAGGGGGAAGGTCTGGCGTGGCTCGCTCTTGAGCTTGCCGGAGCGCACCAGAGCGAACATCTCCTCGGCCATCGCGGCGAGCTCCGTGCGCTTGGCGGCATACGTGAACAGTGTCGGTCGCGTCGCATAAAGCGATCCCTTCTGTGCGAGCAGCGAGATGTCGAAAGCCGCGATCGGGCCCGACGCACTGCCAAAGCTCACGAATAATCCTCGCGCCTTCAGGCAATCGAGCGATCCGGCGAAGGTATCCTTGCCGATAGAATCGTAGACGACGGGCACGCCTGCGCCGCCGGTGATCGCCTTCACCCGCTCGACAAAATTCTCCCGCGTGTAGACGATGGTATGGGTGCAGCCGTGAGCGCGCGCAAGCTCCGCCTTGGCATCGGAGCCCACCGTGCCGATCATGGTAACGCCGATCGAGCGCGCCCACTGGCACGCGACCAATCCCACGCCGCCCGCTGCCGCATGGAACAGGATCGTGTCACCGGACTTGAGCGCATACGTTTGACGGAACAGGTACTGGACCGTCAGTCCCTTGAGCATCAGTGTGGCGGCGACGGCATCACTTACACCATCGGGAATTTTCACCAGGCGGTCGGCTGGCATCACCCGCGCTTCGCTGTACGCACCGGTCGGGCCGCCGCTGTACGCCACGCGATCGCCAGGCTTCACCCACTCCACGCCGGCCCCGGTTGCTTCCACGACCCCGGCGCCCTCGAGACCGATTCCGGCAGGCAGCTCGAGCTTGTAGAGCCCGGTACGGTGATAAGTGTCGATGTAGTTGACGCCGATGGCGGTGTGACGAACCCGCGCTTCGCCGGGCCCGGGCTCGCCGACGGCGACGTTCTCGTAACGCAGCACTTCCGGGCCGCCGACGGCGTGGATTCGAATGGCGTTGGGCATGTTCAATTCCTTTGGAGAGTCGAGCCGGACAGCCGGCGAACACTGAGCTCTAGCCTGGATATTTCGTGAGGTAAGTCGGAAAAACCACATTCATCCGCGTTAAATCAGTTATGTAGACTGATTTTGCGGGAGGGGGTCCGCCGATGGCAAATTGTAACCCGTCGAAGCTGCAGATTGCACCATTCAAACATCGCCAGGTCGAAGCCGGGTTCAGCGGTGGCGAGATCGCGAGCGATGGCGGTGTGCTGTTGCTGAATGATCAGGCCGAGTTGCGCCGTGACGTGCTGCGGCGGGCCGTAGTGGAGCGCGATAATCCGCTACGCACCACCCAATGCGCAACCAGCCAGGGAACGGGGTGGCACAAGGAGTCTTCTGCGGCGTCTCGCCGATTGACCACGACCACCCAGCCCGAGATACTCCCGTTCGTGCGGTTGGATTTCCTACCATTCGGTGGAGTCGGCGCAGATCCAGTATCGGATTTCGTCTACATAATCAGTGAGGCGTCGAGAGGATTGCAATGCAGGCGGAAAAAAACAATGTTCAAGCCGGTGGCGAAGACAATGCTATTGACCGCATCACGGAAAATCGTGCTGCGCACTACGAACCGTTCGGCTGGCATCACTGGCCTCAATCGCCATGGTTTTCCTACCAATTCCGGCGCGGCCTCGGTGAAACACAGGAAGGCGGCGGCGCCGTCAGTGAAGTATTTCAGGCCGCATCGCGAATCGATCCCGCCAGCGATGAAAGCTGGCATGTGGAATGGAAGCGCATAGCCGACCGCAACTTCGAGCGCGCAAAAAACGACGAGAACGCCGGTCATATCCGTACCGCGATGAACTGCTACCTGCGCGCGGCAGATTATTACCGCCAGGCCGAATTTTTCCTGCAACCAGACGATCCGCGTCGCCTCGCGACGTTCACGCTGATGGAGCAATCCAGCCATGGCTATCTGCGCCACTTGAATCCGGCCGGCGAAGTACTGGAAATTCCCTATGAAAATGGTGCCATCCTGCCAGCCTATTTCGTGCGCGCCCCCTTCCCCATTGAAAAGCAGCCGGTGCTGATTTGCATGGGCGGCCTCGACTCGATCAAGGACGAGATGTGGTTCATGCAGGCGCACGGCTGCCTGCAGCGTGGCATCTCCGTCCTCATGATCGACGGTCCGGGTCAGGGTGGCGCGTTGCGCCGGCAAAAGCTGGTCAACCGCCCTGACACGGAAGTGCCGATTGGCCGCTGCATCGACTACCTTGAGACGCGCTCGGATGTGGACAGCAGGCGTATTGCGGTCTGCGGCTCCAGTCTGGGCGGTTACTACGCCGCGCGTGCAGCCTGCTATGAACGTCGGCTCGCTGCCTGCATCTCGCATGGCGCGGTGTTTGCCATCACCGACATGTGGGGCAACGCCCCGGAAGACCACGGCCTTGCTACCCACATCAAGTGGGTATTCGGACGCAACAGCATGAAGGAATCGATGGAGAAGGCGCGTGCCTTCACGCTGGAAGGACATCTGGAAAACATGCGCTGCCCCTATCTCGTCATGCACGGCGGTCATGATGTATTGACCGTGTCGCAGGCGCGCAAGGTGTATGACTACGGCATTAGCAAGGGCGTGAAGTGCACGCTGCGTCTGCTCGAAGCGGAAGAGACCGGCGCCGAGCACTGCCAGCACGACAACCCTACCCTCGGCCAGGAAATCCTGAGTGACTGGCTGGCGGACCAGTTCGGTATCGACCAGCGCCAGCTGCTCAAGCTATCCGGAAATCCCCTTAT